>PKSZ01000250.1 GCA_002869425.1 Marinilabiliales bacterium | reverse complement strand
TAAATCACTATCCTGATATGGACCTTCGAAGAAGTCAACACCAACAGCAGGAGGATTTTTTCCATATGTTCTTCCGTTTCCGTCACCATCTTCATTATCCGCATTATACAAATAACCCAATCCTCGCTTTACATCACAACCTACGTAGTCATCATCCGGCTCACCCATGTCAGCATCAGTCCAAACACCAAAATAACAATTCTCTAATGTAAACGTTGACCTATTGATAATCTCATAATTACCAAAAGTCATATCATTTAATTCATCATTTGTTGAAAAAGCAAAGGCCTGTGCACGAATTTCCATACCAATAGAAGCTCCGCCCGTTTCAGTATGAACATTACCTTTATCATTATAAACCCACCATAAAGTCTGGTCGCCAAACAAACGAACTCTTCTATATTCTCTGGAAGTTCCGCAATCTACTTCACCATCTAAATCATAAAATGGATAATCTCCATTATTATAATTGTAAACACCATCTTCATCCACGTCCATAAATGGAGCAAGATAAAAGTCATAACCACTAGCAACATCACCATGTGCAGGCCATTCTTCAATAATTTTTGGTACTGTATAACCCTGATATTCGTCTGCAGTTGCTCTTGTTTCCTCATCTGCATTATACCATGCTCTGAACTTCTCCACTTCACTTCTGGATATTACGAAGTGTCTATCGTACTGTACACAATCATCGGAAGTAACGTTTGCTCTCTCCGGACCAGAAGTTACCAGCGGACCAGGCCAGTAATCGACACCATAAGTACGGTGCATTAAACCTGCCAGACGCAATTGACCGTTAACGTCAGTACCTCCAACCCAAATAGTTCCAGCAAACAATGCATGTTTACCTGAATTCTTTGGTACTTCATATTTTGGAGCTCCCATAAGGTCCCACCACATGTCACCACCAGTGTGAATAAGAGTTCTAACATTGTTCAACTCAAGCACTGTTGAAGAAGTAGCAGGCACACATCCGGCAGCAATCGCCTTTGTGGACTTATTGCCCTGACCTTCTACATTCTCAGGCTTAACATTCTCTGCATAAACCTGTCCTGAAATCAACAAACCTAAAAGTACTGGTCCAAATATTTTTCTAATGCTCTTCATTTTGCGCATGGTTTATATTGTTCAAATATTATCTTTTTAGAAATTTATCATTGCTCCCATCAGAATTGTTCTTGGTCTTGAATAATTCCATGGGTAATTAATATACATTGCATAATAGTTTCTATATGCTGCTTCATCGTATTGATTTTCGATGGCTGTTTGTGAATCTGCATGATGCAAATAACCATCATCATCAGGGTTACCTGTCCATGAGTGTACTCCACGAACATTTGCAGTATTTAGAATATTAGAAATGTCAAAATAAACATTCAAATATACATCCTTCTTATCCCCATCATCTCCTTTTCCGCCAATCTGGAATTTCATATCCTTATCAAATCGTATATTAATTGTATTAGACCAAGGCATTCTTGAGCCATTGATAGAACCAATCAAATAATCATTTCTGATATCTCTCTTATTATATGGTTTTCCACTACCTGCCTGAACAACCAATGAAGCACCTGCATCTGCTAAAATATCAATTTCTCTAATTTTAGGACCTGTATATGGTCTTCCACTAACTTTTCCTCCAAATCTGTAGTCAACAGCAGCCTGAATCTGGTGTCTTTGGTCGAAATTCAAAGGATTTGTAAATCGTATATTTCCAAATCCCTGATTAATAAGATTTGCGGCAGTATTTGGATCGGAACCAGAACCATTTGCAAACTGCAATGTATAGTTAGCTCTTAACGTAATATTACCGGACCGACGCATCTGGAATTGACCTGAAAAACCTTTAACGGTACCNGCAACTGGAATTGACATGAAAAACCTTTAACGGTACCAAAGTCCATATTACCATATGTAGTATAATCAGTTGGATAACCACCTGTAATACGAATAATCTGAACCATATCTCTCATCTCTCTATAAAAAGCAGACAATTTAATTTTTGCTCCATCAGATACTGCCTGCTCAAAACCAAGCTCATAGTCAATAGTTTTTTGAGGCTTCAGATTTGGATTAGAGATATAGTTGGGATCTGCTTCAATATACAGATAACTTACCGGATTCATCCTGTTGTATCCCGGAGTTGGTCTATTGGCCAATACATCATAGTGAGCAAAGAATAATGCTTCATCTGATATTGGGAAAGAAAAAGAAACTCGGGGCATCGGTGTTATTTGTGGTTTATAGTCTTCGAATGCATTCTCAGTCAGTTCTCCACCTGAAACCAAATACGGAGCGATACCAGTTGCTGTTGAGATAATATCAGGATCATCAATTGGTGCTCCATTGGCATCATACCAAAAATCACCATCACGATATCCTGAAACTGCTGTTGGCTCTTCAATATCGTCAACATAAACAACCCAATCATCTTGTACACCATCAGGATGTGAACCACCAGCTAAATCAATTGAATTTTGGTCTCCAGCTGTATATGTTTCTGCCAATACGTACGGATCTTTCGGAACCATTTGGTTTGCATCATATCTATCAACACGAAGTCCTACATTGAAAACCAAGTCTCTAAAACTAAACTTATCCTGAATATAAACAGCTGAATATGTAGGTTCAAAAGGTGCGATTAATCTAGTTTTCTTACCATAATCATCCACATCATTAAAGAAGTCTGCAAAGCTCGGCTTATTCTTTAATTTTTTACCTGTATGGTCAAAGCCGTAATATGTAACATAGCTATTACCACTGTTAAACAATTCATCTGGAGCAAAGTAACTTACAGATAAATCTTCAGGATCGTAAGAATCTATATCAAGGAAAGTTAAATCATCCTGACTCAAACCTAGATGATCACGTAGATTAATATCAAATAGTGTTTGATTTGTTGCATTATACAATCTATTATAGTGAACTGAATCCATGAAGACTCCATTATCGTCAAATATATAATTTGGATTCTCAATATCGAGCTCAAGAATATGCAAGTTTGCCATCTGACGAGCTAAAGTCCAAAGTCCAACCGGACTTACACCATAATAATAATCGCTTCTTTGTTCAAATTCGAAACCCAAAGATATCTCATGATTTTTTATATCAAATGAACCTGCAGCAGATACACGGAACTGACCAGCATCTGATTTTGAATAAGAAGCATAAGGCGTACCAGGACTAGTATACATACCATAAACAGAACCGGGCGTACTACCATTTAACAATGCTCCAAAATTTTGAAGATTGTCGAGGTTCATTCTATAAAAAGAACCTTGTGGATATGTATCATAATACATTTCAGTATAATGAGCCAAGTCCGGATTTGCATCAGAAGGTGTAAAATGAACCGCAGTATCCATAAAGTTTGTATGCAAATAAACGCCGTTTGGATATCCAGGAAGAGTGTCTGTATATTCGTAAAAATCAACCTTAGATGTTTCGAATTTTCCTAAATAACCATACTTAAACAAGTTATCCTGATGATTCATATCCTGATCTGTGT
>PKSZ01000724.1 GCA_002869425.1 Marinilabiliales bacterium | reverse complement strand
TCAAATACTTGTCAAAAATAACGTAAAATTTAATAGCATTTGAATGGTATCCAAAATAATTCAATAGGGAGATCTAAGAATTGTAGTGGGGTTATTTATAAATAATACTTCAACAATACAAAAATATGATCATTACGGGCATATGATCCAAAGCGTCCATATGACCAATACCTGGAGCCATCTGATTTGCCGTTATAAAAGCATCGCGCACCTATGGTAATTTTAAGGTTCTTTATGTATGAGGCATCAGCTGATAAACTCAACATTCCATCTTTAAACGCAAAATCATAAGCATTATCAACAGAAAACTTCAACCTATCTTTATCTGCCCTCTTTTGCAATGTAGCAACCAAACCATAATCGTTTTCCATTTTCATGTTATAGGCATCATCAACATAATGAAACAAATGCTTATGAAAAAACTGTAGGTTTATATACATATTCAATGGCAAAAACCTGTCAATTCCCAAAATCCAGCTTAGAGAAGATGTCTCAGCAGAATAATCCTTTACAGAATCCGGATCATTGTTGTAGCTAACAACCTGATACTCCATTGTATTATAAGCAAATTCAGCCCTGATTGAGAATTCTGCAATGGCTTTTTCAAAATCCAAACCATACATATAATAAGCAGGATATACAAATACAATACTATCTGGCAAATTAAACAGAAAAAACTGCTTTGAAATTATTTTTTGCACAGCCAGCTTTGGTTTCAGGTGTGCATACATCATATTGACCTGCCAACTTAAAAAGTTCATTTCAAGCCTTCCAAAATATTGCATACTTTTAAATCCAGTCCACTTTTCGTATGTATTTCGCACAGCTATTTCGGAGCCTATGGCATCAACCAGGAGATTAACGGTTTCCTGATCCGGAACATCCAATGAATCCTCGATACCGTCTCTAAGCCATTTATCAGTACTAAACTTTTCATACATTTCCTTATCATATCTTGTTAACCAATGATAATCAAAGGGTTTAGACAGTTCATGAAAAGGCAATATACCCAACTGTATTTTAACCACTCCCTTATAATTACAGGCTAAGTCGAAAGCAGGTGTAGCTTCTACTTCATCCTTGTCACCCAAGAAAAGATATCTTGTATTGATGCTATTCAACTGTCGTGTTGGGTTTAAAAAATCTGATGTTACGAATAAATACTTAAAGTAGCCCAATCTGGCTGAAAAAGACTTATTTAAATACGATACATAAGTTTCATTGAAAAAATAATCGTACTGCTGATCACCATATCCTGAATAATTGAAATCAGACTGAATAAATGAATTCGTATCCTTAATGTATGAATATGTTACAGCAGGTGAAACCACAAACTGAAATTTTTTGTGAAAATATTTAATTTCTGGATTCACAAAAACTGTATGATAACTTTCATTGAAGCTTCTATCAGGTTCGTACATTGAATAACTTTTCACCCTTGCACCATACTTAAATCCTTCCTGGGCGGCACATAAAAGCGGAAATATAACAATAGCAGCAAATAAGAACCTCATTAGAATTCTTCCTTTTGAAGGTTTTGTCCGGTAAATACTTCCGGTTTGATTTCTGTATTCAAACTATAATTATCCATGATCATTTCTGATGAGCTCTTTATTTGCTTGGTACCTGACTTATAGCTTGTCATACTAACTTTTTTTGCAATTACAATATTCCCTGCCATTTCAGTTTGATCAACCTTCATTTCTCGCTCAGGAAATTCTACATCAGCCTTATAAAATTTAATATTCTCTACCAACCATGTATTTTTATTAATCAAATACACTCTTCTTTTGTACTTGTTTTTGCCATTCAGTATACATTCTATTTTCCAATAAGTATCGGTTTGTCCCAAAATTTTAAGNAAATTTTAAGCGCATCATTACTTATGCTCCTGCTCTTCAAATCACTATAATTAAAGTCAGATCCCATGAAGGATGAATTCTCACTACTTTCGCCTATGGTCCTTACCTTTCCAAAACTGGGAAGGTATAACTTCTGTACACTTTTACCATCTGTTTTTACAGAAAGAAAGGCAGAATTTTTTATTTCAGCAGGAGCCATAAATTTGAGTAACAGCTTCTCTGACTTGTTGTTTTCCCATTGGCGCCAGCTCTTTATTTTACGCTCCTTGATAAGTTTTCCGTTTTTATCTTTATAAACCAACCTAATGGTTGAAACCATATTCTTTCCCTGGTCTCGATTGTCCACATTGGCTGCAATTTTTTCAACCTGACTAAATCCTGAAATTGAGATAAGTAAAGCAATAAAAAGTGTAAAAATTCGCATAATAATTCGGGCTTTTACACAAAGTTAATAAAAGGATACTATTTTCTAAGTTTTAATATTGCTGGAAGAAAAATATAATCTGACAGTAAAGTAACAATAACTTTTATTGCTGATAATACACCATAGTTATGCAGACTGTTTACAGAGCTCATTGCAATGATT
>PKSZ01000244.1 GCA_002869425.1 Marinilabiliales bacterium | reverse complement strand
AAGCGCATTTTTTATTGCCTCTAAAGCACGACCTTCTCCTTCAGCTGTTGCTGAACCCATAACAGCGATACCGCTATTTGTCATTACGGTTTGAACATCTGCAAAGTCAACATTCAAGATACCCGGCACTGTAATAATTTCAGCAATACCTTTTGCTGCAATGGTGAGTACATTATCTGCCTGTGCAAAAGCATCAGAAAAAGTTAAATCGCCATAAATTTCACGTAATTTTTCGTTGTTGATCACCAACAACGAATCTACATGCTCTTTCAGTTCTGTAATACCTTCCAGCGCCTGATTTATTCTTCTGCTTCCTTCGAATCGGAATGGTATGGTTACAATGGCAACAGTTAGTATACCCATTTCTTTAGCTGCTTTTGCTATTACTGGTGCTGCACCTGTACCTGTTCCACCACCCATACCTGCAGTTATGAATACCATTTTTGTATTGCTTTCCAATACCTTATTAACATCATCCAGATTCTCAATGGCAGCCTGACGGCCCTGTTCGGGTTTATTACCAGCTCCACGACCTTCCGTTAGCGATGCCCCTAGTTGTATTTTTATAGGAATCGGGCTTTTTGTTAAAGCCTGTGAGTCTGTATTGCAGACAACAAAATTTACATCTTTTATTCCTTGCTTGAACATATGATTAACAGCATTGCTGCCACCACCACCAACACCAATTACTTTAATGATGGATGCTTGTTCTTGGGGAAGTTCAAAGTTTAAAATTTCTTCAGCCATAATATGTTGTTTTTTAAGGTTTGTTCTTGTTTATAATTTTGCGTCCTTTTCTTCAAAAAAGTCTCCAAACTTTTTCAGCAAACCATCAAATGGTTTCAAACGCGGCTCTTTCTTATCGACAGATTTTTCAATCACTTCTTCTTTCTCTTCCACTTCCGGCTCGGTAAATTCTTCATGCCAATCTGCCCCGGATTCTACCTCTTCGTATCCCTTAATAATTAAACCAATACTTGTAGAATACATGGTTTGGTTAACTTCTTTCAATGAATCGGTTATCAGATGTTCAGTAGGATAGCCTATTCTAACATCCAGCCCTGTTTTAAAAGCAACCAATTGCGGCAGATGTCGTAACAAAGCACCACCTCCGGTTAGTACTATACCGGCACCAAGCTTATCAAGAAATCCACTAGACTCTATTTCAAAATATATGGCACCAATAATCTCCTCCATTCTGGATTGAATAATATATGCCAAATTTTTAAATGAGATTTCTTTGGGATCTCTGCCATTGATTCCTGGTACAGTAACCACTTCTTCTTCTTTCGCCATTTCGGCAAGAGATGAACCAAACTGAACTTTCAATGCTTCAGCCTGCCTTTCCAGGATTGAACAGCCCTCCTTTATATCATATGTAACCACGTTGCCTCCAAAAGGAATAACAGCAGTATGACGTATAATTCCGTCATAATATACAGCTATATCTGTAGTTCCACCGCCAATATCAACCAATGCTACACCCACTTCTTTTTCGTCTTCTGACAATACTGCTGAAGATGATGCCAACGGCTCTAAGACCAAATTATTGACTTCAAGACCAACTCTATTGATGCACTTTTTAATATTATTTGCAGAGGCAATCTGACCAATTACTATATGGAAATTGGCTTCCAACCGCTTGCCGAACATACCAATCGGATTCTTTACACCCACTTCATTATCAACAATATAACTCTGTGGCAATACATGAATAATCTCTTCGCCTGCATCAATAGGTATTTTGTACATATCTGCAATCAATGCATCAACATCATCTCGTGTTATCTCTGCATCATAGGAATCGCGGTTGATGTATCCACGATTTCTCACACTTTTAATATGCTGACCTGCAATTCCAACAAATACTTTCCCCGCTTTTACTCCTGCCATCTCTTCAGCTTGCATAACTGCCGTCTGAATTGCATTAACAGTTTCTTCAATATTGAAAACAACTCCACGCTTAACTCCTTTGGATGGAGACTTGCCCATTCCCAAGATTTCAAGCTTTCCATTTTCATTTTTTTTGCCGATGATGGCAACAATTTTTGTTGTTCCGATGTCAATTGCAGCGACAAAATTGTTTTTTTTGCTCATAAGTTTCATCTTTTTGTACAAACAACCTGGTTCTTATATTTTACGTTTATTCTACTATATTTATTCCAGCCAACACGCCGAAAGCCCCTCTCATAAAGCAATTCAAGCTTATTGAACTTTTCTTCAAGCTCACTTGCATCACCAAATTCTATGATATTTGCGCCTACTTTCGGTACCATTTCAAATTCTCCCTCAACATTTACGAATAATTGTTCAATCTGCGACTGCCAGAAATAATTATTTATCAAGAAAGTTGCTAACAGGTATACATCATCTAAAATGGTGGTTCTTCCCAGTTCATTTCTAGATTCATATTCATCAATTTTCCATCCTACAAAACGACCATATGGTTCATTAATTTTTCCACTAACAACAGGAACATGTGCAGTATAATTTTCTGACAAGGGCATAACATAACCCTCCTTATCTATATAATAACTTTCTCCATTATAATTAAATACCCTAACTATGGGATTTCTCTGAACAACTTCAATAGCCAGCGTTGAATCATTTTCTATGTATACCTGGGCATTTTTAACAGATGGATGATTAATAACCGCTTGTTCAATTTGTGCCTTATTTATTCTTGTGAAAGGCTGTCCAATTGTTTTGAGATTTCTCTGCTCTAATAATTGTAAAATATCTGTTCTTTCCACAAAATAACACCCTGTTGTATCATTGATAGAAAAGTCAATAGTATTGCATATCTTATCTTCCTTATCAGCTGATACCAAGGCAATAGAGGCGATAAAATATCCCAGCGCAATTAACCATACAAATATATTCTTGGCAATTCTCATTAACTATCAAGAAATTTTGTAATAGGTTCAACAATCGTATCAATATTTCCAGCACCAATGCTTAACAATACGTCAAACTTAGATTTATCCAATACATCTAAAATATTCTCTCTGGAGCACATAACCTTTTGTGCATCTACTATTTCATCAAATATTATTGATGAACTTATACCAGGAATGGGCATTTCTCTCGCAGGATAAATATCCAGAAGATAAACCAGATCCAGTTTTGAAAGTTCCCGAGCAAATTCTTTATAGAAATCTTTTGTTCGTGAAAATAAATGCGGCTGAAAAATGCCAGCTATTCGCTTTCCGGGGAACATCTCGACTGCTGCAGATATACAAGCTTTTAATTCCTCGGGATGATGTGCATAATCATCAATGTAAACATGGTTATTGGTTGAAAGAATGGTTTCAAACCTTCTTTTACTTCCTTTAAAAGATTTAAGCGCACTCTTTATTAGCTTTGGAGAGCTACCTGCATGAATTGCCGCAGCAACCGCAGCAACTGCATTTTCAACATTAAACCTTCCGGGAAGTCCCATCTCAAGATT
The DNA here is from genome assembly GCA_002869425.1 of Marinilabiliales bacterium. Taxonomy (GTDB): domain Bacteria; phylum Bacteroidota; class Bacteroidia; order Bacteroidales; family BM523; genus BM523. The sequence goes on along the minus strand of PKSZ01000244.1, from coordinate 7,206 downwards.
CTCTATGGTAATGTCCGGGCCTTCAAAAATAAAGGAATATTTTCCATCACTTACCTGAATGTCTCTGGCATAATAATTTGCTGATGATTCTAACCCATAAGTCATCATCTTCACGCCTGAGCTTTCCAAAAGCTGCCTAACTCTTTGATTTACAATCACCAAACCGCTATTGTCGGTCTGTTTGACAAACAAATTAAATGACCTTTTTATTTCATCAAAAGCCCCGTAAATATCCAAATGATCAGGATCTATAGAGGTAATAATTGACAACCAGGGTGTTAATTGCAAAAAACTTCTAACGTATTCATCGGCTTCAACAACAACATATTCCTCATGATCAGAAAAATAGAAATTACTATTAATATTTCGAGAAATACCTCCCAAAAATGCACTTGCTGGCACATTACCAGATTTCAATAAATGAGCAATCAATGTTGATGTTGTTGTTTTACCATGCGTACCTGCTACGGCAATACCTTTTGAAGATTTTGTAACCATCCCAAGAACTTCAGCTCGATTTTTCAGGACAAATCCCCCATTGCTAAAATAACTTAGTTCACTGTTATTTAATGATATCGCAGGCGTATAAACAACCAATGTTCCTTCGGGATTACAATACTCCTGAGGAATTTTACAAATATCATCTTCATAATGTATTTCTACACCTTCTTCTATTAAAGAATCTGTTAATTGGGTACGGGCTCTATCATACCCTGCAACACTTTTTTTCATCAACAGAAAATAGCGTGCAAGTGCACTCATACCGATACCCCCGGCACCCACAAAATATACCCGATCTACAGAGGCTATTCTCATTATTTATTAATCATCTCCAAAATTTCATTCGCAATAATATCGGCTGAATTCTTTACCGCCATTTTGCTAATATTTTCAATGTAAGCCTGCAATCTGAAATCATCCTTTATCAGCTTAATTGCCTCACCAACAAGCTTTTCTTTTGCATCCGCATCCGACACCATCATTGCAGCATTTAAATTGATCAATGCCATTGCATTTTTTGTTTGGTGATCTTCAGAAACATTTGGTGAAGGCACAAGTATCGCCGGTTTACGAACAATACATAGTTCAGAAATGGTAATGGCTCCAGCTCGCGAAACGACAAGGTCTGCAACCGAATACGCCAGATCCATTCTGGCTATGAAATCAAAAATTTTGACATCCTTTGTATTGTATTTTGACAACTCATCCTTTGCGGACTTAAAATAAGACTTTCCGGTTTGCCATATTACCTGCACCTTATTCTTAATTAGTTCATCCAGGTTCTCCAGAAGACTTTCATTTAAGGTTCTTGCACCTAGACTTCCTCCCACAATCAATAGAATTCGTTTATTTCCTGCAAGTCCGAAATACCTTAGCCCGTCTTCCTTTTTATCATTCAAATTTACCAAGTCTTGTCTTACAGGATTACCTGTAATGATAATTTTTTCCTTTGGAAAAAAACGATCCATACCTTCATATGCAACACATATCTTTTTTGCATTTTTTGCAAGCAATTTGTTCGTCACACCAGGGAAACTGTTTTGTTCCTGTATCAGACATGGTATACCCTTTTTCTCTGCAACTCTTAACACAGGACCACTGGCATATCCCCCTACTCCTACAGCAGCATGAGGTTTAAAAGACCGGATAATTCTTTTGGCTTTTGACAAACTTGCCAATAACTTAAATATCAGAATAACATTTTTAAAAGACAGCTTACGTTGCAAACCGGTAATGGGAAGGCCTTTAATATCATAACCTGCAGCAGGCACCTTCTCCATCTCCATGCGTCCATTTGCACCCACAAAAAGTATTTCTATATTTTCGTCAACCCTTTTAAGGGCATTTGCGATAGCAATTGCAGGAAAGATATGTCCACCTGTGCCACCACCACTAATTATAATTCGTAAATTATTCTTTTGCTGGTTCTTCATTTTCTTCAGTATTTTCTTCAGCTCTGCTTACACTTAAAATAATACCCAAAGCTGTACTTGTAAATAATATTGACGTACCTCCCATACTTATAAATGGCAAGGTTTGTCCTGTTACAGGAAACAAATTTACAGCCACAGCCATATTGATCATTGCCTGAAACACCAAACTAAATGTAAGGCCAATGGCCACAAAAGCTCCGAACTGACTATTGGTTTTTTTCACGATAACACCTGCTCTATACAAAAGAATTAAATATAGAAGCACTACAACCACAGCACCCAATAAGCCATATTCCTCAACTATAATAGCAAATATAAAATCAGAGTAAGGATGAGGAAGAAAGTTCCTTTGCGTACTGTTACCCGGCAATTTTCCTGTTATACCACCGGTTGCAATGGCTATTTTTGCTTGTTCAGCCTGATAATTGTCTTCATCGGAACTGTTTACAAAGCTCTCAATCCTGCTTTTCCAGGTACCCACTCTGAAACTATCCTGAAGCTCCTCAGGAAGACTAAACACAATCAGCACAAAAAAAGCAAACGCTATTCCACCAATTCCAATAAGCGACAATAAATACTTAATATTTATTCTTCCAAAAAACAATATAGTTAAGCTGGTAACAAACAAAATAGCTGCAGTTGAAAAGTTGGCTGGCAATATAAGTCCGCATGTAATAATAATTGGAATCATCAAAGGTCTGAAAGCCTCCTTAAAATCTTTTATCTGATCTTGTTTTTGTGAAAGCAACCGCGCCAGGTACATTATTAAGGCAAGCTTTGCCAAATCGGATGTTTGAAAAGAAATGCCAACACCAGGAAGTGTAAGCCATCGACTAGCCTCGTTGAGATTTGTTCCCATTATCAATGTCAACACCAAAAGAGGAATAGAAACATAATACAACAGTTGCGCTAATCGTGAATAGTACCTGTGTGGAACAAGATGTGCAAAAAACACAACCGCAATACCGAAAAGCAAAAACGAAAAATGTTTGATAAAGTAGTATAGAGTATTTCCAGACTGATATTTATATGCAAGCGTACCTGTTGAGCTATAAACAGCCAATAGTGAAAATAGCGACAATGCTAAAATCACGCCCCAGATAACCCTGTCTCCCTTGAAGTACTTACGGGTTATTTTCCTGATATTTACATCAGTCTGTTCCATTCTATAATTCTCTCACTGCTGCCTTAAACTGGTGACCACGGTCCTCGTAATTATCAAACAGATCAAAACTCGCACATGCAGGTGATAACAACACAGTATCTCCATTATGACCGAGATAATATGCTTTACGAACTGCTTCAATCATGCTACCGGCTTCCGTTATTGTTGGAACAATATCTGTGAACTCCTCCAATATCTTATTGTTATCCATACCAAGACAAATGATAGCCTTCACTTTGCTCTTCACCAAATCATTCAACATAGAGTAGTCATTCCCTTTATCTACACCACCCAAAATCCAGATAATAGGGCGCTGAACAGATTCCAATGCATACCATGTTGAATTTACATTGGTTGCTTTTGAATCATTAATAAAGTGTATTCCATGTACTTTTATTACAGGTTCGAGGCGATGTTCAACTCCCTGGAAATCTGCCAGAGAATCGCGGATAACCTTTTTTCTGATCTTGAGAACAGATGCGGCAATTCCGGCGGCCATAGAATTATATGCATTATGACGGCCCTGCAATGCTAATTCAAGTGTTGACATAGTAAATGATGTGTTAAAAAGATTTATATTAAATTGTTCGTTTATACAAAAACCACCCTTATCCAATGAATGATAAGTTGAAAAACCGAGCATATTTACATCCGGCTTTCGTTTTTTTAGCTCACGAGTAACTACCTCATCATCATCACAATAAATGAGATAATCAGAATGTGTCATGTTTTGAAGAATCCTGAATTTTGAATCTACATATTTATTAAAATCATAGTCGTAGCGATCAAGGTGATCAGGTGTGATATTCATCAGGATTGCTATATCTGCCTTAAACTTGTACATTCCATCCAACTGAAAACTACTTAACTCCAATACAAAATAATCGTAATTTTCAGTTGCAACCTGTAAGGCAAAACTTTTTCCTACATTCCCTGCCAAGCCAACATTCAGACCCGCATTTTTTAATATATGATATGTAAGTAAAGTTGTAGTCGTTTTCCCGTTACTGCCTGTTATACAGATCATTTTAGCATCAGTATACCGTGCCGCAAATTCAATTTCAGAAACAACAGGAATTCCCTTTGTAGCAGCTGATAAAATCATTGGTACAGTATCTGGAATACCAGGACTTTTAACAATCTCCGTTGCATTGAGAATCAAGTCCTCGGAATGTCTCTTCTCCTCCCAGGCAATATTGTTTTTATCAAGAACTTCTTTATATTCCTGCTTTATACTGCCAAAGTCTGATACAAAAACATCAAAGCCCTTCATTTTGGCCAAAACCGCTGTTCCGGTTCCGCTTTCTCCACTACCCAATATGACCAGACGTTTCTGCATTATCTTAGCTTAAGCGTTATAATTGTTATTACTGCAAGTAAAATTCCTATTACCCAGAAGCGCAGGACTATCTTAGGTTCAACAAATCCCTTCTTTTGATAATGATGATGCAATGGAGCCATTCTGAAAAGCCTCCTTCCTTCTCCGAACTTCTTTTTCGTATACTTAAAATAGCTCACCTGAAGCATTACAGAAAGGTTCTCAATCAAAAATATTCCACATAAAATAGGGATCAATAGTTCTTTTCGAATCACAATGGCAAATACTGCAATTATTCCTCCCAGAGCAAGGCTTCCTGTATCTCCCATAAATACTTGCGCAGGATATGAGTTGTACCACAAAAAACCTACTGTTGCACCTATAAAAGCAGCTGCAAAAATTACCAGTTCACTGGAATTTGGGATAAACATTATATTGAGATAATCTGCAAACATAAAGTTACTGGACACATATGCCAATATACCCAGTGTACCCCCAATAATAGCCGACGTACCTGTTGCCAAACCATCTAAACCATCAGTCATATTTGCGCCGTTCGAAACCGCTGTAACAATGAATATGACAGCAATTACATATATAAGCCATACCCATTTATGTTTATGTTCTCCTAAAAAGCTTATTAAATTGGCATAATCGAACTCATTGTTTTTGAAAAACGGAATGGTTGTTTTTGTTGATTTTATATCCCGGGTTACAGAACTTGCTGATTGGTTACCAACATCACCCTCAACAATCTCATTTGCCACCACATTTCCCTCATCTATGCTAACCTTCTCCCTGATCAACACATCATCGCTGAAGAAAAATACAGCACCTACAATAACGCCCAGACCAATTTGACCAACAACTTTAAATTTTCCTTTTAAGCCTTCTTTATTTTTTTTAAACACTTTAATATAATCATCAAGAAAACCGATAAACCCAAGCCAAACAGTTGTTACAAGCATAAGGATTATATATATATTATCAGGCCGTGCAAATAAGATCGTGGGTATAAAAATGGACAACAGAATGATAATTCCACCCATGGTTGGTGTGCCTTTTTTTTGCATTTGTCCTTCCAGCCCTAAATCCCGGATTGTTTCACCAATTTGCTGCTTTTGAAGAAACCGAATGATACTTTTACCAAACAGGAGGGAAATAATTAGAGATGTAATAATAGCCATCGCAGCCCTAAAAGAAATGTATTGAAACACTCCAGCCCCGGGAAAATCAAGATCGTTTAAATATTCAAATAAATAATAAAACATTATTTTTCTCCTCTGATTTTAAATATTTCATTTATTACTTCTTTATCATCGAAATGATGCCTAACACCATTAATTTCCTGATAAGTTTCATGCCCCTTACCAGCAACAAGCACGATATCATTTTCACCGGCCAGCATGCATGCTGTTTTAATGGCTTCCTTTCTATCGCTTATTTCCAGCACTTTGGAACGTTCTTCACGAGATATTCCTTCCCGCATTTCACTTATAATCTCATTAGGATCTTCAGTTCTCGGGTTATCAGATGTAAGCACTACTTTATCACTATACTCAACAGCATATGAAGCCATAACCGGTCTCTTTGTTTTATCCCTGTCGCCTCCTGCACCCACAACAGTTATTAGCTGATTATCAGAAGTTCGTATTTCTGTAATGGTTTTTAATACATTTAGCAATGCATCCGGAGTGTGAGCATAATCAACAACAGCAGTCAAACCATCTGATGAACGCAAGGTCTGAAAACGTCCATTCACAGATTCCATTTTACTAATCTGCTCAAGTACTTCAGTAGATTCAATACCCAACTTAACTGCTGCCACATATACAGCAAGCAAATTGTACACATTAAACCTACCGATAAATTTCACCCATATTTCATTTCCGTCAAGATGAATCAATGTACCGTCAAAATGTGTTTCCAGGATTCTTGCTTTGTAATCTGCAACGCCTTTTAAACCATATGTAACAATATTACCTTTGCAGTTTTGAGTCATAATGTTACCATTCTTATCATCAACATTGGTAACAGCAAAGGCATTCTTTGGGAGATCATCAAAAAATCTTTTTTTAGCCTTTATGTATTCATCAAATGTTTTATGGTAATCCAAATGATCGTGTGTAATATTTGTAAAAATGCCCAGACTGAAGTTCAAACCGGCAATTCTACGCTGATGAATGGCATGCGAACTAACTTCCATAAAGCAATATTCACAACCATTTTCAACCATTTCGTGCATCAATTGATTAATCTGAACAGCATCGGGGGTAGTATGTGTAGACTTGATTACTTTTCCATTGATTTTATTTTCAATGGTTGAAAGCAATCCGCAGGGATATCCAAGACCTTTAAAAAGCTCGTATAACAATGACGCTATTGTAGTTTTTCCGTTGGTGCCGGTTACTCCTACAATTTTAAGCTTATCAGACGGGTAATCATAAAAAGCTGATGAAATCTGTCCTAGCACTTCAGCACTATCCCTTACTTGTATGTATGTGCATTTATTGTTGAGGTTGTCTGGCAATATCTCACAAACAACAGCCTGAACACCTGCAGCAACAACCTGGTCTATATACTTATGTCCATCGGCATGTGTTCCTTTAACAGCTACGAACAAATCTCCGGCCTGTGCTTTTCGTGAATCGAAAACTACATTCTCAACTTCAATATCAGATGATCCTTTTACTCTGATATCAGAAATTCTTGCTAATATTTTATCCAGGTTTTTCAATACTTATCCTAATTCTAATTCAATTTGTTTACTACACTTATTCAATAATGTT
>PKSZ01000544.1:10734-17852 GCA_002869425.1 Marinilabiliales bacterium | reverse complement strand
GTTGGACATTAGATGAGATTGGGAAAGAATATGGTTTAACCAGAGAAAGAGTAAGACAAATAAAAGAAAGAGCAATTAGAAGATTAAAACACACATCCAGAAGTAAAATACTAAAAACCTATCTTGGTTAAACATTTTGATGATTTCATGTTTTGCAATAGGGTCTCCACATATGGAGACCTTATTTTTTTATCTTTGTATTTCTTAATTAATAATTACAGATTAATGAATACAATTGTTTCCCCTTCGTTTTTATCAGCTGACTTCCTGCATCTATCTGACGAAATTGCAATGATAAACCAAAGTGATGCCGACTGGTTTCATCTGGATGTCATGGATGGATCTTTCGTTCCAAATATATCATTTGGTTTTCCAATAATTAAGCAAATAAAAAAAGAATCAAAAAAGCCGCTTGACGTGCATCTGATGATTCAAAATCCAGATCTCTACATTGAAGAATTTCATAAGGCAGGTGCCGATATTTTAACCGTTCACTATGAAGCATGTATCCATTTAAACAGAACAATCAATCAAATCAAATCAATGGGCATGAAAGCAGGTGTTGCTGTAAATCCACACACGCCCGTTGAAAATTTACAGGACATAATTCAAGATGTAGATATGATTCTGATAATGTCTGTAAACCCAGGTTATGGTGGCCAAAAGTTTATAAAAAACACTTATGAAAAACTGGATAGATTAAACAAAATTACAAAACAACTAAATTGCACCCCATTGATACAAGTAGATGGCGGTGTTGATCAATCCAATGCAGCCAATCTAAAGAAACATGGAGTTAATGTATTGGTGGCTGGGAGCTATGTGTTTAATTCAGATGATCCGAAAAATAATATACATTTTTTAAAATCCATGCAGTAATATTGAATTATTTATTACATTTGTATCGAAATGAAAAATAAAACAAATAAATATTGGTGGCAAAAATTCCTTTTTAATTAAATTGGAATTGCAAGGTATTAATCATAAGCCGCAGGAGTTCCTGCGGCTTTTTTTATGCTCAAAAATGAATAGAATTATAATCATCTGGATCAAAAAGGTAATCAAACGATGGCGCTTGTCAATAAAAAATCATAGACAAAAACTAAGTATTAATTATCAAACAAACACATCATGAAAACAATGAATCTAACTGAAAATAAGGTAAATAAAGCGTATTTTGGTGAGTACGGAGGATGTTTTGTGCCTCCGATTCTTGAATCAAAACTAAACCATCTTCAACTGAAGTTTGATGAACTAAGAAAGGATCAGAATTTCAACAAAGAATACATTAATTACCTAAAAAATTATGTAGGACGCCCCTCTCCATTATATTTTGCAAAAAATCTATCTAAACTAACCGGCAACAAAATTTATCTTAAAAGAGAAGATTTAAATCATACAGGCGCACATAAAATTAACAATACAATAGGTCAAATCCTGGTTGCCAAAAGTATGGGTGCACAAGAAATTATTGCAGAAACAGGAGCAGGTCAGCATGGGGTAGCAAGCGCCACAGCAGCGGCATTAATGGGTATGAAATGTAAAATTTTCATGGGGAAAGTTGATACAGAAAGGCAAGCATTAAATGTTGTAAGAATGCAATTACTGGGTGCTGAAGTTATAACAACCCATTTGGGGAATGGAACCTTAAAAGATGCTGTTGATGCTGCACTTGGCTACTATATTGAAAACCCGGATTCTTACTATCTCTTAGGCTCAGCAGTTGGACCACATCCTTACCCACAAATGGTAAAATTCTTTCAAAGTATTATCGGTAAAGAAATCAAAGAACAGTTTTACAAACTAGAGAAAAAACTTCCAGATGCAATTATCGCTTGTGTTGGAGGGGGATCAAATGCAATTGGTGCTTTTGCTGAATTTCTGAATCATGACGAAGTAATGCTACTGGGTGCTGAAGGTGGAGGAACCATGCTTACGGCTGGAAATCACGCAGCAACCCTAACACTGGGGAAAAAAATGATTTTCCAGGGTGCAAACTCTCTATGTTTAGCCAATGAAAATGGAGAGGCCTCCGGTTCATATTCCATTGCTGCTGGGTTGGATTACCCGGGAATAGGTCCTGAACATGCCCACCTGAAAGAAACCAAACGGGCCACATATTATCCTATCAGTGATAAAGAAGCCATTGATGCTTACAAGCTGTTATCCAGAACAGAAGGTATAATTCCAGCTATTGAATCGGCTCATGCAGTAGCTCTTGCATTGAAAACGATGAACAATAAAAATAAAAAAATTGTTATCAATGTATCTGGCAGAGGAGATAAAGATGTGGACAGACTGGATCAATCGGTTATAAAACAGAACTAATAACAAAGAGGCTGAATCAAAATAATTCAGCCTCTTTACTTTCCTTAATTTACGTTATCTATTCTTTTCCATCCAGAAAATCCTGAAGATAACTGTATCGTTCAGCCAAGCCACTATTCTCAACTATAGTAGCCCTCTTAATAATTCCTTGTGAATCCTCACCAAATAAAGATGGATAAACTTTCTCTATCAATCCTTTACCAAATTCAACCGATGCATCTCGTGGAAGTTCACCCGGCAAATTATCCACTGCCATTACAGTGATATTCCCCTTTTTCCATGGCTCATCTTCCTGCCCATTAAACGGATTGTAACCATAAAAAGGATCTGCTATAGTTGAAGGCCTCAATGTAGAAGGAATAGGATCTGCAATATCGCAACTTACATCAGCAATGATACTGATTTTAAAATCATTCTTTTTATAATCCTCTTCCAGCATAAATTTAGGAGAGTTCTGATCCCAAAAATGACAAGCAATATAAATATCCGTCACTTTAGTATAAGGTTCAAAAGTGCTTTCGTATTCTTTTGGATTTGCAAAAAAGTGTTTGAAATCGAATGGTNTGTCCATCCTTACGCTTAGTATAGCTGTCGGCGTCGATAGTGCAAACAACAGGCTCATCAAATTCTTTCGTTAAAAAATCCTCAGGAGAAACCTCTTTAAAATTCAGTGGCTGCAAAGTTTCAAGTGCTCCTTTACCTACCCTGCCTTTTCCTGTAATTAGAATTTTCACAGCAGGCATCTTAACCTTCTCAACCTCTTTTTTCATTTCTTCAAAATCGAAACAATCTTTTGCTCTCTTCAATTGATATGCACCTGTCTTTCGACCATAAGCAATCAATCCATTATATGCGCCTACAATACCAGCCCATTTTCCATAAGCGACCAATCTCATTCCATTTTCATCTGTTAGGTATTCATGATCTAAGAGTCGAATATTTTTCTTCACTACTTCCTGCAATAACGGTCGGTTATATGACTGTTTTTTTGCTGTATGTGAAAAAAACAAGTAGGTTTTATCGGCAATTAAAGTAGGTATATGAACTTCTTTAACCCCAAGAAGGATATCACAATGAGAAACATCATCTACCAGTTTTTGACCAGCTTCAGCATATTCATCGTCTTTATAACAACGAATATCACTTTTTTGAACATACAAATCTACATTTGGGAACTTTTGCTGTATCTCTTTACATTGTTTCGGCGATGCAATGACTCTTCGATCAGGAGGAGTCTTTGTTTCCTTTAAAATACCTACTTTAAGTTTTTCCATTTTACAAAAAATTATAGATTGTTAATAATATCGTTTAACACTGTGCTTGGACGCATTGCTTCAGAGGCCAAATCAAACTCAGGGTAGTAATAACCACCTACATCAGTAGGAGATCCCTGTGCATCAAGTAATTGCTGTGAAATAATCTGCTCTTGTTCTGCAAGCATACGCGCAACTGGTGCAAATTTAGAACTTAATTCCAAATCTTCCTCCTGTTCTGCTAATTCCTGTGCCCAATACAATGATAAATAAAAATGACTTCCCCTGTTATCAATTTCATTTACTTTTCTTGAAGGAGACTTATCGTTATTCAAAAATGTACTTGTTGCCTTATCCAAGGTTACCGAAAGAATCTTCGCCTTTCTGTTGCCTGTTTTTGTACTCAAATGATCAAGTGATGCAGCCAAAGCCAAAAATTCGCCAAGTGAATCCCATCTCAAATGACCTTCTTCCATGAACTGCTGTACATGCTTTGGAGCTGACCCCCCGGCACCTGTCTCAAACAATCCACCACCATTCATCAAAGGTACTATTGATAACATCTTAGCACTTGTTCCTACTTCTAATATCGGAAATAAATCCGTCAAATAATCCCTGAGAACATTTCCTGTAACAGAAATGGTGTCTTCGCCTTTTCTTATTCTCTCCACAGAAAACCGAGTGGCTTCAACCGGAGATAATATCTTTATTTCCAAACCTTTAGTATCATGATCCGGCAGATATTTGTTAACCTTTTCAATCAATTGTGCATCATGTGCTCTTTCTTCGCTAAGCCAAAAAACTGCAGGATTTCCTGTAGCTCTTGCCCTGTTAACTGCCAGCTTAATCCAATCCTGAATTGGAAGATCCTTAACCTGGCACATACGCCATATATCACCCTCAGAAACTTTGTTTTCCAATAAAACAGTTCCATTTGCTGCAACTACACGAATATGTCCTTTGCCTTGACTAATAAAAGTCTTATCATGCGAACCATATTCCTCTGCCTTTTGTGCCATCAGACCGACATTGGAAACACTTCCCATGGTTGAAGGATCGAAAGCACCATTTTTCTTACAATCGCTAATCACCTCACTATATACACCCGCATAACTACTATCTGGAATTACAAATAATGTATCCTGTAGCTTACCTTCTGCATTCCACATTTTACCTGATGTGCGGATTGCTGCCGGCATAGATGCATCAATAATAACATCACTTGGAACATGCAGATTTGTTATGCCTTTATCTGAATTCACCATCGCCAAGGATGGCCCTTTAGCATAACAATCTTTAATTGCATTCTCTAAATATTCCCGCTCATTATCCGGAAGATTATCCAATTTTGAGTATAAATCTCCAAGCCCGTTATTCGGGTTAACACCCAGTTTTTCAATTATTGCCTCATTATTTTTGTATACTTCATCGAAAAAAACAGATACAACATGACCAAAAATGACAGGATCTGAAACCTTCATCATGGTCGCTTTTAAATGCACAGAGAATAAAATATCATGCTTTTTCGCATATTCAATTTGTTCCTGGACAAAGTTCCGCAACTCAGATTTACTCATCACGGTTGAGTCAATAACCTCATCTTTAATAATGGGTGTTTTTTCCTTTAAAACTGATACCTTACCCGATTCGTCAACAAACTCAATCCTGGCATCACCTGCCTCCTGTTCTTTAACCGTAATGGATACTTCATTGGACATGAAATCTCCTGATTTCATAGACACGACCTCAGATTTTGAATTGGCGCGCCACTCTCCCATTGAATGCGGGTTGTTTTTGGCATAGTTCTTTACAGGCAGAGGCGCTCTACGATCAGAATTTCCTTCGCGCAAAACAGGATTTACAGCACTTCCCTTAACTCTATCGTACCGGGATTTTATTTCCTTTTCCTTTTCGCTTGCTGGTTCATCAGGATAATCCGGCAAACTATACCCTTTTGACTGTAATTCTTTTATCGCACCTTTCAACTGGGGTATGGATGCACTTATGTTCGGAAGTTTAATAATATTGGCTTCCGGACTTTTTGCCAAGCTTCCCAACTCTGTGAGATCATCAGAAACTTTCTGCTCTTCAGTTAGATAATCTGAGAAATTAGCCAAAATACGACCAGCCAGAGAAATATCTTTGGTTACGACCTCTATTCCTGCAGTCTCTGTATATTTCTTTATTATTGGAAGTAATGAATATGTTGCCAATGCAGGCGCTTCATCAACTTTAGTATAAATAATTTTTGAACTCATCTCGTTTTGTTTAGTTTTTGCTTGATTTGTTTAATGCATTTAAAGCTCCGCCAGCCTTAAACCATTCGATCTGATTCTTACTATAAGTATGATTTACTGGAAATGACTCCCTGCTTCCATCTTTATGAAGCAATTCTACGGTTAACGTATTTTTATCCTGGAAATCGGTTAATCCTTTTACATTGATAATATCATCCTCAAGAATCTTGTTATAATCTTCCTTATTGGCAAAGGTAACTGCCAGAACACCCTGTTTTTTAAGGTTTGTTTCATGGATTCTTGCAAAAGACCTAGTCAGTACAACTTTCACACCTAGATGGCGAGGTTCCATTGCTGCATGCTCTCGTGATGATCCTTCTCCATAATTCTCATCACCAACAACAACTGAACCAATTCCTTCTGCTTTATAGGCTCTTGCAGCTGCCGGTACTTCCTCGTATTTACCTGTCAATTGGTTTTTTACAGAATTTGTATCGTCATTAAAATAATTAACAGCACCAATAAGCAAATTATTTGAAATATTATCGAGATGTCCCCTATAATTCAACCATGGCCCTGCCATAGAAATATGATCAGTTGTACATTTTCCTTTGGCTTTGATTAAAAGCTTCAATCCTTCATAATTCTCACCATTCCATTCATCAAAAGGAGTTAATAACTGTAATCTTTCAGATTCTTCGCTTACCACTACTTTTACCGATGAGCCATCCTCAGCCGGGGCAAGATATCCATTATCCTTTACATCAAAACCTTCTTCTGGAAGCTCAAGTCCTTTTGGCTCATCAAGCTTCACGCTTTCACCATTTTCATTTGTTAATGAATCCGTCAAAGGGTTAAAACACATATCACCAGCAATTGTAAGGGCAGTTACAAGTTCAGGAGAGGCAACAAATGCATAAGTATTCGGATTACCATCTGCACGCTTGGCAAAGTTCCTGTTAAAGGAAGTCACAATTGCATTTTTCTCTTTTTTTTCTGCACCTTCCCGAGCCCATTGACCAATACATGGACCACATGCATTTGCCAGAACAATTCCATTAATTTTTTCAAAATCATCAATTAAGCCATCCCTTTCGATGGTATAGCGAACCTGCTCTGAACCCGGCGTAATCAAAAAATCTGCTTTTGCCTTAAGATTCTTTTCGTCTGCCTGCCTTGCAATAGAAGCGGCACGGGTAATATCTTCATATGAAGAATTGGTACAAGAACCAATCAAACCTGCAGAGCATTCTTTTGGAAAATCATTTTCTTCAACTGCTTTTTTGAATTCAGAAATTTT
>PKSZ01000544.1:0-10729 GCA_002869425.1 Marinilabiliales bacterium | reverse complement strand
ATTTTCCACGCTTTATCAGGAGTAAAAGGTCCATTCAAATGTGGCTCCAATTCATTCAGATCGATTTCAACAACTTGATCAAAATATTGATCTGGATTTTCATATACCTCTTTATCTGCCGTTAAATCACCTGAAATACCATTGGCAAGATTTGCAACTTCGTCTCTACCAGTAATTCTTAAATATTCCTCCATTTTTTTATCGTAGGCAAAAACAGAACATGTAGCACCAAGTTCTGCCCCCATATTACATATAGTAGCCTTTCCAGTGCATGAAATACTTTCAGCACCCGGTCCAAAATATTCAACAATAGCTCCTGTACCACCTTTCACCGTAAGCCTTCCAAGAACTTCAATAATTACATCTTTTGGTGCAGCCCAACCACTAAGCTTGCCTGTAAGCTTCACGCCTATCACCTTTGGATACTTCAGCTCCCAAGGCATTCCGGCAAGAACATCCACTGCATCGGCACCACCAACGCCAATTGCAACCATTCCCAATCCTCCTGCATTTGGAGTATGCGAATCTGTTCCAATCATCATACCGCCTGGAAAAGCATAGTTTTCCAAAACAACCTGATGAATAATCCCTGCTCCTGGTTTCCAGAAACCTATACCATATTTATTGGAAACTGACCGCAGAAAATCATACACTTCCTGATTGGTGTCATTTGCTACTGTAAGGTCTTTAGTTGCGCCAACCTTAGCCTGAATCAGATGATCACAATGCACAGATGCTGGTACTGCTACCTTATCTCTCTGAGCCATCATAAACTGAAGCAAAGCCATTTGAGCTGTGGCGTCCTGCATTGCTACCCTGTCTGGTGCAAAGTCAGCATAATCATCACCTCTCGTAAATGCTTTATTAGTGTTTCCACTAAATAAATGAGAATACAAAACCTTTTCTGCATACGTTAAAGGTTTACCTGTAATCTCTCTGGCAGTTTGAATTCGCTTTGGCAAATTGCTGTATACCGCTTTAATTAAATCAAGATCAAATACCATTGTTTATTCAAATTCAATTACTTAATTAATTATAACACGTCAAAATTACGATAATATTGAATAGCTGATTTAATGTTAAATAACACGCGTAATTCTTGTCTAAAGATGAATACAATATTAAAAAATATACTGAGCTTTGCATTAGTTTTGTAGTCATATTTGCTTTAATAAAACCAGTATTTATGAAGCCAAAATTCAAAGCCCAGGCAGGCACATTTGAATCGAGCGATATCCTCATACTAATCGAGCCAACAGAAACAGATTCGGAAAGAATTATTGAGTTGGATTCATCGGTGAAATTTCAATTCGGAAATGATATCAGAAAAGAAATTGAAAAACAACTTGACAAGTACGAAATTCATGGCGTTCGGCTGATTGCCAAAGATAAAGGTGCCCTGAGTGCAACAATTGCAGCAAGGGTTGAAACTGCTATCAAAAGATCTTTGAACATTCAGGAAGGAACAGAATTCAGTAACGAGTAATCCACCATTACATGAAAACGAAAAAGAAAATCAACCGCCGGTCTATTCTTTACATACCGGGGAACAATCCTGCCATGATACAGCAGGGTGGCGTTTATGGAGCCGACGGAATCCTATTGGATCTTGAAGATGCAGTAGCCCCTGCACAAAAAGACTCTGCAAGAATCCTGGTGAAAAATATGATTCAGCTAATTAATTTTTATGATGCAGAGGTCATTGTACGTATTAATCATTTATCTACACCTTTTGGTCAAACAGACCTGGAACAAATTGTTCCACTGCAGCCCGATGCATTAAGACTGCCCAAGATTGAGTCGAAACAAGATGTGATGGATGTATTGGAGGTAATTGAGAAAATTGAAAAAGAAAACAAAATCACAGACTCAAAGATGAAAATTCATCCCATGATTGAAACATCAGTTGGCGTGATGAATGTTTTTGAAATTGCAGGCAGCTCAAAAAGGGTCGATTCTATTTCAATAGGAGGCCAAGACTTAACTGCAGATATGGGAATTATTAAAACAAAAGACCCTACAGGACTTGACTACGCAAGAAAAGCTGTAGTAATGGCTGCCAAAGCAAACAAAATTGATGCGATAGACACGGTATTCGCTGATATTGAAGACATGGAAGGCCTTCGTGAAGAAACAATTTATGCCAAAATGATTGGTTTTTCAGGGAAAGCAGTTATTAACCCAAGACAGATTGAAGTAATTCATGATGTTTATGCTCCATCAGAGGAAGAAATTAGAAAAGCTGTCCGCATTATTCGTGAATTTAAGAAACAGAAAGAAAAAGGAGTGGGCGTTTTTGCCATTGATGGAAAAATGATTGATGCACCAATCGTAGCAAGAGCCCAACATGTATTGGATATCGCAAATATTAATATTGATGAATTAAGTTCGATAAAGGAAAATTAGCAATGAAAAACGCAATTGGAATTGAACTACCTGAATATATTGAAGGTTATGGTGAAGTAGAAGCATTTAAAGGTGCTTGGAAAAAACTGGAAAATGAATGGATGGATTCAACCAGGGTTGCTCCGGCAAATAAAGCTAAAATGCCGCACTCATCTAAAATGAGAGGAAACCTGAAAGAGGCAATTCTGTTATCAAATCCCAAAGATGGAATGACTGTTTCTTTTCATCATCACCTGCGCGGAGGCGATGGTGTACTTATCCCAACCCTTATGATACTTAAGGATATGGGGATAAAAGATATCACACTGGCATCATCTTCTCTGACTTCAGCACATGAAGAACTTATTCCGCTCATTAAAGATGGAACTGTAACCAAAATTTGGTCTTCTGGTATTCGGGGAAAGCTGGGAGAAACCATCTCTAGAGGTTACCTTAAGTACCCTGCTGTAATTCATTCGCATGGAGGAAGAGCAAGAGCAATCCGGACAGGCAAACTCAATATTGACCTTGCCATAATTGCTGCCTCAGCATCAGATAAGGAAGGAAATGCAACGGGCGCAGTTGGTCCATCAGCCTTTGGTTCGATAGGTTATGCTGCCATTGATGCCAAATATGCAACACAGGTAATTGTTGTAACAGATAATATTGTTGATTATCCATGTCTGCCAATGTCAATCAGACAAAGTTATGTAGACCATGTTGTGAATGTAGAAAAGATAGGTGATGCCAATAAAATAGCTTCAGGAACAACAAGAATTACCAAATCGCCAATGGATTTAAGATTGGCAGAGCTTGCTGCATATGCAATTGAACACTCAGGATATTTTGAAGAAGGATTCTCCTTCCAGGTAGGTGCCGGAGGTGCATCCCTGGCAGTTGCGCGATTTATTCGTGAAACCATGAAAAAGAAAAATATCAAAGGTAGTTTTATGTTGGGTGGAGTTACATCTTATGTAGTTGAAATGCTGGAAGAGGGGCTTTTCAATTCTGTATTTGATGTACAATCGTTCGATGCGGCTGTAAGTAAATCGCTGGCGCAAAACACACATCATATAGAAATCCCTTCAACTCTTTATGCAAATCCATTTAACTGTGGCTGCATGACCAACAAGCTGGACATTGTTGTTTTGGGTGCACTGGAAGTAGATGTAAATTTCAATGTGAATGTGATCACCGGATCAGAAGGAAATATTCGTGGAGCATCAGGAGGACATTCTGATACTGCATCTGGAGCTAAACTTACAGTTGTGGTTGCTCCTTCTTTCAGAGGAAGAATTCCAATTATCAAAGAAAAAATAAACAATGTAGTAACTCCTGGAGAATCCGTTGATCTGCTAGTTACGGAAAGAGGTATCTGTGTAAATCCAAATCATACTGGACTGGAAGAAAAATTGAAAAAATCAGGACTGATGATTAAAGATATCAAGACACTTGCTATAGAAGTTCAGGATATTACAGGGATACCAAGACAAATTAAATTTAAAGACAAAATTGTTGGGATCATTGAATATAGGGATGGAACAGTTATAGATCTTATCCACGAGATAGATGAAAACGAAGCCTGATATACTCAGTAAAATTTTAATTTCCAGAGAAAAAAGAGCAGAATTACGTCAAAAAATCAGTGCTAAAAAAGAATGCAGTGTAAGTATTAACCTGAATATTCCGGGCTACCCAAAATCGAGTCGGCTGTATAATTCCTTTTTCAATGAAATTATCATACAAGTCGAAAGACATTTTATAGCACACAGGATTTTCTGGCAAGACAAAACGATCCAGACAGATGAAGCTGGAGATTTTTTTATTGCATCCATCAAGCAAACATTCTTATCTCCACAGCAAATTAAAACAGTTGCTGAGAAGTTCGAATCTGGCCATTCAATTGGTAGGTTTATCGATATTGACATTACAGATGCATCGGGAAACATCGTATCATCAGGCAAACTAAAAAAGTGTTTCTATTGTGATAAAAATCCTGCTTTGGTTTGTATGCGCAATAATACACATACAGCAGAAGAACTAAGGCAATATCAGAGAAAAAAAATACAGCAATATCTATATGCAAAATTTCAGAACAAACTTATTAAAAAGCTTCACTCAATTGCGTTACAGTCAATATTGTATGAAATCACACTAACACCCAAACCAGGACTTGTAGATACAAATTCATCCGGTGCACATACTGACATGAATTTTCAGAGTTTTGTTGATTCAACAGCTGCAATATCTGTCTATTTCGATGAATTGGCAAAAATTGGTTTTACAATTGAAAGCGAATCTGAGATATTGCCTGCCATCCGGGAAATTGGTCTTCAAATGGAAAAAGATATGTTTTCCATTACTCACGGCGTAAACACCCAAAAAGGAATCATATTCCTGATGGGAATCTGTCTTGCCGCCACTACATTTATTATACGAAAAGAAAAACAATTTAGTTTGCATTCTTTTCAAAAAACTGTTTCTGCTGTTAATCAAGGCATAACCGAACAAGAACTAATAAAGTTCAATAACAAAAGCAGTCATGGCGAAATTTGCTTTTCACAATATGGAAATCAATATGGAGGAATAAGACAGGAAGTGGAATTGGGATTTCCTACAGTGATAAACCATGCTTTACCATTTTTGCTTAACAGCTGTCCTGATAATATTATTTATAACAGCAACAACGACAATATTTCAGTATACAAAACCCTTCTTAAAATCATCTCTGTAAGTAATGACACCAATATTATTCACAGACAAGGCCCATCCAGCTTGAAGAAAATTAAAAAAATGTGCATGGAAATCCTGGAGGAAAAACATCCTGATATATTTAATAATAAAAGGGAAGCATTAGCTGATTATTTTAAGAAGCATAATATTTCGCCCGGAGGAAGTGCCGACTTATTAAGCATAAGCATATATCTTTACAAAGTTTTAAAAACATCTATGAACAATGAGTTTTGAAAATTCAGACTACAGACTTGAAACAATTGATCTTGAAAATCCATTTGACGTAAAATTTGCACACAATTTTTTAAGTCCTCTTGGGTTTGATTACAAGCCAGATGAAGTTGAATATACAGTTATCCTTCATAATCTAAACGATAATATTATTGGAACTGGATCTTTCAGTAAAAACATACTCAAATTTGTTGCTGTTCAACCTGAATACAGATCATCAACGGCTTTTGCAGACATTGTTACACATCTAAATGAACAATTACTGACAAAATATCAAAAAATATTTGTTTACACCAAGCCCCTCAACCTTCCTGCATTTGAAGGCCTGGGATTCAAAGAAATTGCTACGGCTCAACCCATCTATTCTGTACTAGAATTTGGATTTAAAACTATTGACGACTACAAAAAGTACTTATTGTCGCGTAAGAAATCTGTTCAATCCAATAATATTGCCGCTGTGGTTATGAATTGTAATCCTTTTACAGTAGGTCACAAATATCTCGTTGAACGCGCAGCTGAAGAAAATGATATTGTTTACCTCTTTGTAGTTGAAGAAGATAAGTCTGTTTTTCCTTTTGAAATTCGGTGGAAACTAGTAGAAAGAGGAGTCGCACACATGAAGAACGTGATCATGATTAAAGGTGGTGATTATATAGTCTCTGCTGCAACTTTTCCATCCTATTTTTTAAAAAACGAAAATGTTGGAACAATAACGAAAAAGCAAACAGAGCTTGACATACTTGTATTTGGAAAGCATATTGCACCAGTTCTTGGGATTAAGAAACGATATGTTGGAACTGAAAATTATTGTCAAACTACAGCATCCTATAACGAAACCATGAAACAGGTTTTACCGGATTATGACATTGAACTGGTAGAAATCCATCGTAAAAGCATTACAGGGGATGATTATATTTCTGCATCAAAAGTGCGGAAAGCTATTAAAGAAGATAGAATAAAAGAAATGTTTCCTTATTTACCAGTAACAACCCTTGAATATTTATTATCGTCTGAAAGTGCTGAAATTCGAAAGAAAATTAAAGAGAGCTCAGGAAGGCATTAGAATTTTCACTAATTTTGCAAGTCCAATATTATATTGGGGCTGAACTGGTTTTGACAGCAAGATGAATCGGTCAGTAAGCATGCCGGGCCACGTGGTTTACCCCGTTAAACTGGATCGCAAACATCTAAACGGCGAAAATAATTACGCTCTCGCTGCTTAATCGAAGTATAGTAGATTGAAGCTTTATCAGGGTATTAGATATCCTGACGAGATGTCTCCCGAAAGCCCTTCCCTGTGGCGGTCGATCAGTGAGGCACCAAAAATGCGGGGATAGCTGTTACAGAGCTTTGATGTGACAGTGAAATTTAAAAAGCTAAGGCAAAGATTGGGTGTTCCTTTCCGGTTTTTGTTCGAAAATCAATAATGAACTAAGCATGTAGAAAGCTGTCAGGTTTCTTGTTTGGACCCGGGTTCGACTCCCGGCAGCTCCACCTCGCCGGACAACTCAAAATTTTCAAAGGGTTGTCCGTTTTCTATTCCTTCGTCATTGCTGTTAGTCAGCAACATAAGCCTAATTACTTCATTAATCCTTGTGGTTCGACATTTATTTCCGTCAAAATAGACTTTCTCAGGAAATATCGAACCTGCTATCATAAGTTTATCAGTTACATTGACCTTTTTATAGGCATTCTGCAGATTCCAGCCAAACAGATCACCTAATTCCAATTTAAATTGACCACCTTGAGCGAGACATGAGCCATTTAAATAATATTTATACCTGATTTGAAGCTTCGGCCTCTTTCATTTTTTCTAATAAAAACTTTTTTCAATTTTCTTGCCACTTTACTACTAGAGGGGAGTTATTTACTTGGTTTTTAGATGTTTATTTCTATATTTCTTTTTGCTTAACTTATGCATAACTTGCACCAAAAATAAATTTTATTTTTAAAAAAATACGTTATTACTTTGCATTGTCAAGAAAGATAAAATGATAAATATTACTGCACATACTTCTCATCATCACCATAATATTGGGTAAGAGAACTATGCAGTAAGGTCAAATCAAAATAATATTTAAAAGGCTTGCAATACTGCAGGCCTTTTTTGTTTTAAATCAAATAAAATGAAGAGAATACAATTACATCATCATCATAAAATGAACTTAAGAAAAAAGTAGAACGCAT
Source organism: Marinilabiliales bacterium (assembly GCA_002869425.1). Taxonomy (GTDB): domain Bacteria; phylum Bacteroidota; class Bacteroidia; order Bacteroidales; family BM523; genus BM523. The sequence goes on along the minus strand of PKSZ01000544.1, from coordinate 3,193 downwards.
GAACCATATGTATAATCCAAAGGTCGGCTTCTGCTGGCCTTTTTTATTTTAAACAAACATGAAAAAACTTAAAATCGCCATTCAGAAAAAAGGCAGACTTAATGAAAAGTCAGTTTCACTGTTAAAAGAAGCAGGCATAAAAGTTAACAATGGTAGTGGTAAACTGATAGCTTCATCTCCAAACTTTCCATTGGAAATTCTCTTTTTAAGGGATGATGATATTCCTGCAGCTGTGGCCAATGGTGTTGCTGATATTGGTATCGTTGGATTAAATGAAATACTCGAAAAGAAATGCCGGGTTAATATTGTCAAGGAACTTGATTTTGCAAAATGCCGAATGTCTATTGCAGTTCCAAAATCATTTGATTACGAAGGGATAAAGGATTTGAAAGGTAAGATAATTGCAACTTCATATCCTGTTATTCTTAATGAATTTCTAGCCCAAAACAAAATCAGTGCTAAAGTAACTGAGATCAGTGGGTCAGTAGAAATAGCACCTGGAATTGGTATGGCCGACGGGATTTTTGACATTGTCAGCACTGGGAGTACGTTAATAAGCAATGGATTAAAGGAGGTGGAAGTTGTAATGAAATCAGAAGCGGTTTTAATTGCATCTCAACAATTAGCCAATAATCAAAAAGAAATCCTTGATAAGCTTCTGTTCAGGATTGATGCTGTGCAAAATGCTTTGAATAATAAGTACATCTTGTTAAATGCACCCAATGAAAGCATTGATAGTATTTGCGAAATTCTACCGGGTATGAAAAGCCCAACGATACTACCGCTGGCAAGAAAAGGATGGAGTTCATTGCACTCTGTTGTAAAAGAAAACGAATTCTGGGATGTAATTGAAAAATTGAAGGAATGTGGTGCACAGGGAATTCTTGTCGTGCCGATAGAAAAAATGGTTGTTTAAATAATTTGTTATGAGAGTTTTTAAGAATTTAAGTCAAATGCAGCTAAATCAGCTTATTGTAAGAAATAATGAATCAAATGAGCAAATTATTTCAGTTGTGTCTGAAATAGTAGATGAAGTAAAAGCTGAAGGAGATCAAGCTTTGAATAAGTATTCATTGAAATATGATGGCTTTAATTATAATGGAGCCTTTGTTTCAGAACAAGAATTTGAGGATGCTGGGAAATGTATTTCAGATAGCCTTAAAGAGGCCATTTCTATGGCAAAAAATAACATTTTCACCTTTCACAAAAATCAACAGCAGGTTTATGAAATAATTGAAACACAGCCGGGAGTAAAATGTTGGCAGAAAGCTGTTCCAATTGAAAAAGTTGGATTGTATATTCCGGGAGGTACAGCACCACTTATTTCAACAGTCTTGATGTTAGGTATTCCGGCTAAAATTGCCGAATGCAAAGAGGTCATTCTTTGTACACCACCTGATAAAAGCGGAAATATTAATCCGGCAATTTTATATACCGCTAACCTGCTGGGAATTAATAAAGTTTTTAAAGCTGGAGGAGCCCAGGCAATTGCAGCTATGGCCTATGGAACAGAAACGATTCCCAAAGTAGATAAAATATTTGGTCCCGGAAATCAGTATGTTACTGCTGCAAAGCAATATGTAAGCCTGAATGGAACTGCCATAGATATGCCTGCAGGTCCTTCCGAATTACTTGTAATAGCAGATGAGACTGCAAACCCTGATTTTGTTGCTGCAGATCTGCTATCGCAATTAGAACATGGTATTGATAGTCAGGTAGTATTGCTGTCCTCTGATGAAAAAGCTATAGAGGAAACTATAGCATGTCTTAAGCAACAAATAAAGGAACTTCCCCGAAAGGATATTGCTGCCAAAGCACTAGAGAATAGTTTTGCAATTCTACTAAAAGATCTGAACGAATGTATTCAATGGTCAGATCGATATGCACCGGAACACTTAATCTTAAATTGTATTGATGCTCCTTTGCTTGCCCAGGAAGTTGCCAATGCCGGTTCAGTTTTTATAGGACAATACGCACCGGAAAGTGCAGGGGATTATGCATCCGGCACAAACCACACCCTGCCAACTAATGGTTATGCCAGAATGTACAGTGGTCTGAGTACAGAAAGCTTTTGCAAAGTGATTACCTATCAAAATATCACGGAAGAGGGAATCAGAAACATCGGCCCGTGCATTGAAGAAATTGCTGAAGCCGAGCAACTACAAGCACACAAAAATGCGGTTACAATCAGATTAAAATCATTAAATGACTAATCACCCAATGACTAATCTAATACGTGAAAATATAAGAAATCTCAAGCCATATAGTTCAGCAAGAGATGAATACGAAGATACATCTTTGATAATGCTGGATGCCAATGAGAGTCCTTTTGGCGCACCTGCTAACCGTTACCCGGATCCTTATCAGAAAGAATTAAAAGAAGAAATATCAAAGCTTAAAGACATCAATCCTGGAAATATCTTTTTAGGTAATGGTAGTGATGAGGCTATTGATTTACTTATTCGTGTTTTTTGTGAACCCGGTGTTGATAATGTAATCATTCCCCAACCAACGTATGGTATGTATCAGGTTTGTGCCGACATTAATAATGTAAAGGTAAAATCAGTATTGTTGGATGATCGATTTGATATTGATATAGATGCCATAAAGGAGTCTATTGATGTGAATACAAAACTGATTTTTTTATGTTCTCCCAATAATCCCACGAGCAACTTATTATCAAAAGATAGAATCAGATCTTTAATGAATGATTTCAGTGGTATTGTTGTCCTTGATGAAGCGTATATTGACTTTTCAATGGATCAATCCATGCTTCCGGAACTCAACCAATCCAATAACCTGGTAATTCTTCAGACTTTTTCTAAGGCTTGGGAAATGGCAGGAGTCAGGCTGGGAATGGCCTTTGGTTCGAATGAAATCATTGACATCATGAACAAGGTTAAATATCCATACAATATCAATAAATTAACCAGCTCATTTGCCCTGAATAAGCTTAGAGATGGAAAAAAGGAAGTATGCGATAATATTTCAATTATTTTGAATGAAAGAGATAAACTCATTCAACAATTGAATCAACTTGATGCTGTAAATAAAGTTTATCCTTCTGATAGCAATTTTTTATTGGTAAAGTTTAATGATTCCAATAAGGTCTTTCAAGACTACATTCAGGTATACGTAGATTCAACAAATTCGCTTGAATTCGATCAGATCTCATCAGAAGAATTCAGCCATT
>PKSZ01000012.1 GCA_002869425.1 Marinilabiliales bacterium | reverse complement strand
TTTTGTGAACGGGTCGATTTAAAAAAAGTAAATAAACGCGTCATTGAGTCCCTGATAAAATGCGGTGCCTTTTCAGACAGTTCTTCAAGATATGGTCGCATATCTTTAGCCCCTAAAGCACAATTAAATCCAATGCTCAATAAATCAGCATGATCAAGAGAAACCAAGAACGCTTCAGCTGTTTGTCCACTTAAAGTTCTTCCACTGGCATCGGTAATGGTTCCTGATATCATAATGGGCAAACGCACATTCTTATCGCGAAAAACCTCCTCAGCAGCGTAAATGGCCGCCTTTGCATTGAGTGTATCAAAAATGGTTTCAATAAGCAACAAATCTGCCCCACCATCTACAAGCCCCTCAATCTGAACCGTATATGCATCTGCCAAATCATGAAAAGACACAGCCCTGAAGCCCGGATTGTTAACATCCGGTGACATGGAAGCCGTTCTGTTGGTAGGACCAATTGATCCGGCTACAAACCTTGGTTTTGATGAATCCTTTTTTGTAAAAGCTGTTGTTGCCTCTTTGGCTATTCTGGCAGATTCAAAATTTATCTCATACACCAGTTCCTGCATATCATAATCGGCCATTGAAATACCATTGGCATTAAAGCTGTTGGTTTCCACAATATCAGCACCTGCATTAAGATATTCCTCATGAATTTCGCGAATTATTTGTGGTTGTGTAAGAGAAAGTAAATCGTTATTTCCTTTCAGATCTTTCGTAAAATCTCTGAAACGATCACCTTTATAATCTGCTTCCTTCAGCCTATATTGCTGAATCATCGTTCCCATAGCTCCATCCAGTACAAGAACTTTTTCATAAAGTATATCTGTAATGTTTTTCATTTTGCTGAATTTTAGGCTATTGCCATAATGTAAAAGTATAAAATTAATTCATGACAGGCTATCACCATTATAAACTGAGACCATACAACGACATCCTCCGCTTACAGGCAGAAAATATCGCAATCACATGCCCATACGCAAACCAAAATGCAATCCTTGCAGTTGATCTCCTAAAATAATTAAATACCTTACGCTCATGGTTTTGCTTTAATTATAATTTCTCACTGACTTTCAGTTGAGTTAGGTATTAGCACCATTCCTCAATCGGGGCGGTTGCTAGAGGTTCACAGAGCCTAATCTCTCCCCTCTTCTATATAATCAAATATTCTTGAAAGAATATTCGTAATACAAGGCAAAGGTATGTACATTTTTCACATTCAATACAAGAGAACAAAAAAAAATTCATGGAATAATATTTGTAATCATTCTGTAAAGCAGCAATGTTAATGCTTCTGCGAGGTTAATAAGTGAATCAAAAAAAAGCAGTCGGTTTACTAAAAAGTTTACACAGATTATTTAATTTTGAAGTGAAAACAAAGAAAAGCAGTGAGACTATTCATTACCATATCAATTATTCTTGGTTTTTGTTTCTCAGGTTTGACACAAAATGACACAATCAACCAAACAGATGAAAACAATCTGAAGCAAGGATATTGGATAAAATTTGATAAAAGCAAAACGACAAAAGTTGAAGAAGGGCGTTTTGTTGATGATAAAAAAGATGGCGTTTGGGTTAAATACTATCCCAGTGGTAAAGTAAAAAGTGAGATTACATACATCAAAGGTAAACCCAACGGATATGCACGTTTCTTTTATGAAAANATAAAAAAATGGAAATGTTTCTGAAGAAGGTAATTGGAAGGGAAACAAATGGACCGGAGATTATAAGTATTATTTTGTAAATGGAAAACCTTCATATGAGTGGCAATATAATGAAAATGGTAAACGTACCGGCGTTCAGAAATATTACCATAAGAATGGAAACCTTATGATTGAAGGAGAGTGGAACGATGGAAAAGAAACTGGAGTTATAAAAGAATACTATGAAGACGGCACACTGAAAGCACAAAAATCGTTCAATAATGGCAAGCTCGATGAAAGCTCTGTTAAAACATTCCCTAAAGACAACAGTGAAATAACCAATAATGACACTCCAAAAGATAAGTCTGAAAACAACAATGATTCCAACACAGAAGATAATAAAGAAGATGCGCTCAAACCTTTTGACGGAAATGGTTTTCATAAACTATACAAAAGTGGACGGCTTGACAGAGAAGGAGAATTTAAAGACTCCCGGTTAATCAATGGAAAAAGGTACTATTATGATGATAATGGTAAACTGGAGAAAATTAATGTTTACCGTAGCGGAAGAGTTGTTGATATTATATATAAATAGTCTGTTCAGACATATTTAATCATTTCAAAAATATTTTCTATGCAACAAAATTTGGTTCTCTACAATACAATAACGAGAAAGAAAGAGGAATTTAAACCTATCCACGAGGGATACGCAGGAATGTATGTATGTGGGCCTACTGTTTATGGAGATCCGCATTTAGGACATGCACGACCATCCATTACTTTTGATATTTTATTTAGATATCTCCAGCATATTGGACTAAAGGTAAGGTATGTAAGAAACATTACAGACGTGGGTCACCTTGAAAACGATGCCGACAGTGGAGAGGATAAGATTGCAAAAAAAGCACGTTTAGAGCAGATTGAACCAATGGAAGTGGTACAATACTACACAGACAGGTATCACAGTTATATGAAAGACCTCAATGTTTTACCACCCAGTATCGAACCACGGGCTTCCGGCCATATTATCGAACAAATCGAAATGATTAAAAAGATACTGGAAAATGGTTTTGCTTACGAATCTAATGGATCAATATATTTTGATGTTCCCAAGTATAGTAAAAGCTATGATTATGGCAAGCTATCGGGAAGGGTACTGGATGATTTACTTAGCAATACAAGAGTACTAGACGGTCAACAGGAAAAACATCATCCTGCAGACTTTGCTTTATGGAAAAAAGCCGAGCCACAACATATCATGAGATGGCCTTCACCATGGAGCGATGGATTTCCAGGATGGCACCTTGAATGTTCAGCTATGAGCACAAAATATCTGGGAGAAGAATTTGACATACATGGCGGCGGAATGGATTTACTATTCCCACATCATGAGTGTGAGATTGCTCAGTCGCAGGCAGCAAATAAAAAGGAAGCAGTGCATTATTGGGTTCACAACAACCTGATTACAATTAATGGACAAAAAATGGGTAAATCATTGGGTAATTTTATTACGCTGGAAGAATTCTTTACAGGGAATCATGAACTTCTCGACAAAAGCTATTCTCCAATGACCATTCGCTTCTTTATTCTTCAGGCACAATACAGAGGAACCCTGGATTTTTCAAATGAAGCATTGCAAAGCTCAGAAAAAGGACTCCAGCGTTTAATGACAGCATATAGTGCAATCAGCAAAATAAAACCAGACAATACTGCAGAAACAAACACTTCAGGACTGGCAGAAAAATGCTACAAAGCCATGAACGACGATCTTAACACACCAATGGTTATCTCCGTTCTTTTTGAAACAGCAAAATTAATTAACGAAGCTAACAACGGTAAACAAAGGCTTTCTGAAACCAATATAGCAGAAATCACAAAGCTTTTTGAAACGTTTGCTTTTGAAATTATGGGCTTAAAGAATGAAGAAAAGCAAAACGATGACAAAGGAAAAACAGATGAGTTGATCGACATGATTTTGAATGTAAGAATGGATGTAAAAGCAAACAAAGATTATGCAACAGCCGATAAAATAAGGGATGAACTTCAAAAAATGGGCGTTGTGGTTAAAGATAAAAAAGATGGTTTCGAATGGGAAATACAATAAGTAAAATTATAACCGGGCTTTTTCTGATTCTGCTTTGTTCCTGCGGATCAGACACAGATAAAACTACACAAAATAGTAGTATCCAGAAGCAAAAAAAAATCACAAACAAACCATCTTTTTCAGTTCAGCTTGAAAAACCTTCTCAAGGACAGAATTTTATTTGCGAAGATACAATTAGCGTTATTGCTTTAATCAATACAAAGGAAGAACTTAAATACGATTCAGCCAGTCTGTTTGTTAATGGCAAAAAAGAACATACGCTAAATACAAAGCCTTATTCATTTAAATGGGAAAGCAAAAACAGATTTGTTGGTGAACATAACTTAAGAGTAACGGTTTATTCCGGAGGTTTTCAACAGTCGGCGAGTGTAAGCATTCGATTGTTATCGGATATAGAACCTACATTCCTGGATTACAAAGTTGTAAAGTCATATCCTCATGATAAAGAGGCCTATACGCAAGGATTGATTTATGAAGGAGGTATTTTATACGAAGGAACTGGTCAGTATGGTGAATCTTCTCTACGCAAGGTAAAGCTTGAAACCGGCGAATTAATTCAAAGCTACTCTTTACCTAAAGATGTTTTTGGAGAAGGTATTGTAACTACCGAAGATAAAATCATACAGATAACATGGCGTTCCCAACAGGCTTTTTCTTTCGAAAAAGAATCTTTCAAACTTTTGAATAAATTTACTTTCCAGACACAGGGATGGGGAATTACCAATTTCAACTACAAAGGTAGTAATGAATTCATCATGAGTGATGGAACAAATCACCTATACATAATTGACGACGAATTATTTACAGAAATATCAAGATTCGAAGTATGGGATAATAAAGGCCCAATACAAAGCTTAAACGAACTGGAAAACATTAACGGGATGATCTTTGCAAATGTTTGGCAATCCAGCATGATCGCAGTAATTAATCCACAGAATGGGAAAATGATATCTGTAATTGACCTTTCGAGACTTGTACCTACCGAATATTATGGAGATCAGGACAATGTACTAAATGGAATCGCATACAATCCAGAAAATAACCATCTGTATATTACAGGTAAACGATGGACAAAATTATACGAAATAGAGTTGATATAAAACTTTATTATGCAACTTTCCTTTATTCTTGTTGAGCCTGCAGTACCAGAAAATACAGGGGCAGCAGCACGAGCCATAAAAACAATGGGCTTTGATAATCTCAGACTGGTGAATCCGGTTGATCATCTTTCATTGAAAGCAAAAATGCTTGCTCATGGAGCCAATGAAATACTGGAAAATGCACAAATATTTAACAGCCTTGAAGAGGCTCTGCAAGACATAGACTTTTCTGTTGCAACCACAGCCAAAAAAAGAATTGCAAGAAGCAACTATATTCAAAGCTCCGAAATCTTGCATTTTTTTGATAATAAAGTTGATAGTATTCAAAAAGCAGCGATTGTCTTTGGTCGGGAAGAATCTGGTCTTACCAATAAAGAAGTGCGGTTATGTAATATTGCATCCAGCATACACCTGGCCAATCCATACCCTTCAGTAAATCTGGCTCAATCCGTAATGATTTATGCATATGAATTATCATCATTACGCCTGAAATTACAAACACAACAAACTCAAAAAGTCGAAAAGCAAAAGTTTCGTATATTGGAAAATAAAGTAAAAACAATACTGGAAGGTACTGCAGTTGAAAACCGGGAAGCACTTTACCAGTTAATATTTGAAAAACTGGGGACACTAGGAAAACAAGATATCCATTTACTTTTGTCTATTTCAGAAGCCATACAAAAAAAGTATACATAACAATATTCACATCTATGCTTTATAATAAACTGGATAATACAACGAGAAAATGGTGGTTTTATACCCTTTTTATAGCCTTGCAATTCTTAATTCCTCCATTTGCCAGTCACAACTTTTCTTTTAACAATTGGGGCGATATGGTTAGTCATACGCTTTCTCATTCCTTTTCAATGGATATTCGACATATTTATCCTTACGGACAATATGTATTAATTGCTTTTCTTCTCTGCTGGTTGATTTTTGGCAACAAAATAAAACAGATAATCAATATATTAATTGCATTATCTGTTCTTCTGTTTATGCTCATCCAAAACATAGCCATAACTGAAAAATATGGTTTTTCAATGGTTACTCTGAATATTATTCTGTTTCTGATGGTTGCTCTTGTCTGGTTTTATGATCTGAAAGAACAGAAAAATACTTTTTCTCCACCCAAGCCTATGGTATTACATATCATACTAATTTTAGCCGTTGTATTTACTTTATGGACACCTGTTCACTGGAATCCCATTTCTCCGGATTTTTCACCTAATAATTTTTTCATCAATGGTTCGGCTTTTCAATTTTGTATGATGATACCCCTGTATCTGTCGATGCTACTCTTCTCTTTTCCAAAAGTAAACCTTGTTACGCTAAGAATAACAGTATTGGTTGGCCTAACAATCGGACAATACAATCTTGCGTTTTACTTTATTTTTATTCCGGAAATGTGGTGGATGGGCATTATGCACTTGCCATTGTTTTTGATATCGCTCTATGCCTTTTTCAAGTCGTTTAAGCTGCCTCAGGCTGCTCCTCTACAGGCTTCTTCTTTAAAAAACGACGCTGAAAAATAATCAGTAGCGCAATTCCCACGGTTACAGCAGAATCTGCAATATTAAAAACCGGAGGGAAAAGATCGAAATAATCGCCACCTACCCAGGGAAACCAATCTGGCCAGTAACCAGTAATCTTGAAGCGAATCATATCCACTACATTTCCATGAAGAAAAGTAGCATATCCACCTGCATCGGGAAAGGCTTCTGCGATATAGGCCGGAGAGTATCCGGTTTCTCCAAAAATCAATCCATAAAAAGCACCATCCAGAATATTGCCAATTGCCCCAGCCAGAACCAACGCAATACAAATAATAAAACCTTTGGTTGCTCCTTTTTTGGCTTGATTAATCATATACCAACCAATACCAATTGCAGCAAGAATTCTAAAAATGCTTAGAAATATCTTTCCAAACTCTCCTGGGAAAATCATTCCAAATGCCATTCCTTCATTCTCAACAAACATCATCAAAAGCCAATCTCCAAGAATATTGTGCTGTTCACCAATAAACATATGTGTTTTTACCCAGATTTTAGAAAACTGGTCAATAAACAATACGAGTAAAACAATCAGGATGGCTTTATGTTGCAGTTTTAATTTCAATTGCATTGATTTTGAACAGGTCAAAAATATAAAATGTATTGATAAAAACTATAATAAATTGTGTTGAGTTTCACTATGGAAAGCAGTTTCTCAATTCACCACTTTTGAGTTAACAAGATTACCAGACACCAGGCAATCTTTGTTTCCTTCCTGTGCCAGACAGAAAGGAAATCGTGCAACGAGACTATATTTTCTTTACGAAGCATCCTTCGATTACCTTACACGAAAAATCCCACTAAACAAATATGATAATTTCGGGTTAAGAATCTAAAGTATTTCATAGTATGCTATTCAATATAACCCTACTGTGTTTTTCAAAGCTTAAAACACAGTAAGACATCTATTATTTACTTTTTAGGTAGTGCCAAATATTTATGTAAAATTGAATTAATATCACTCTCGACAATTGGTTTTGTTATATAATCATCAAAAGCATCTTCAAATTTTTCCTTTTCACTTTGTAATGAAAATGCAGTTTGGGCAATAATTGGAATATTTCTAAACTCCTTAATCTGCTTAGCGGCATTATATCCATTTAATACCGGCATTTTTATATCCATCAAAACTAAATCTATTTCAGAATTATTCCTGCACATATCAACTGCGACCTGACCATTCTCTGCATACAAGCAATTAATGTTATCCCTATCCAACAAAGCCAGCAAATATTCATAATTACTTTGTTCATCTTCAGCAATAAGCAATGTGCTGGATTTTTGCATTATCATATCGGAATTTTCTGAAATAGGCTCATCATCATCAACAAGAGTTACAGGAATAGTAACACGTACATTCGTTCCTTTATTAATTTCTGAGGACAAGTTAATTGAACCATTTAACAACTCTGTATAAGCCTTAGCAATTGTCAAACCAAGTCCATTCCCACCATAATTGCGAGTCATACCTGTTTCAATTTGCCTGAATGGTTCAAATACTACTTCCTGCATCTCCGGCATAATACCAATTCCTGTATCACTTACTGAAATCACCAAATTACCATCCTTCAAACTGCATATCACGCTTACCTCCCCTGCTTGCGTAAATTTTATAGCATTATCAACAATATGCGACAGGATGCGTTGTATTTTATATTGATCAGCTGAGATATTCAAAGGGTCACCAGGAAAATCTATTTTTATATTGCACCGGGTTTGTTTTGTAGAACAAATATTCTCGAAGTTTGTTTGTATATCTTTAATGAATGCGTTGATTTCAAACTCTGAAACAACAAGTCTTATATTGTTAGACTGTATTTCTGATATTTCAATTACATCGGTTATAATATTTATTAATTTATTACTGCTGTTTGTAATTAATTCACAATAATTTTCTAGTTTTTCCTGTTTCTGATTTGGAACTGTCATCAATTGAGAAAATCCTACAATGGCATTCAATGGTGTTCGTACTTCATGTGACATATTATTAAAAAATGCCGTTTTCAATCTATTACTTTTTTCTGCTTTTTCTTTGGCATTAATCAAATCCCGTTCCAACTTCTTTTGCAAAGTTACATCCTGTGCTGTACCATAGCAGCCTATTATTAGGCCTTCTTTACTCTTTTTTACCTGACCTTTTGAAATTATATACTTATGAGTTCCGCTTGCCGTTATAATCTCCAGTTCTATCTCATATGGCACTTCATTTTCAACACATTCTTTAACAGCTTTGTCTAACCTTGCATAGCTTTCCTCTGTATAAAATGGCTTTTGGTTAGAATATGTTGGTGCAGACAAATCGTAAGAACGTTCAAAAATATTGAACATTTCTTTAGACCAAATAACATCATCAGTATTCATGTAGTATTCCCAACTTCCAACATGAGATAATTCTTGCGCCTCAATTAATTTTTTCTCGCTTTCTTCCGCTCTCTCTTTTGAGATCCTTAACTCTTCTTCATACAGTTTTCTATCTGTTATATCTTCTACCATTCCTTCAAGGATTGCAATTCCATTTTCATCTATAATTTCCTGTAAATACAGATTTCCATAAAATTGATCACCATTACGTCGCTTGTATATATTTTCGTATTTTGATATAGATTTCTTATTAACATCATTCATAACAGCAAAATGAGATTCTTCATTAACATATACTTCTTTTGCTATATCAGAAATACTATGAATTACTTCATCTGGAGTATTATATCCAAGCATAGTTGCCAGAGTCTGATTAACTTCAATAAATTTACCCTCTTTTGTTGAACGAAAGATACCTAAAGGTGCACCTTCAAAAATTGTACGGAATTTCAATTCACTTATTGCAAGTTTCTCTTCACTATCGACTAGCTTGTGAAAAATAGGCTTCGTTATTCGAATAAAAATATAAGTTCCTAGAAAGATAAAAAATAACGTAATAAATAATATTTGTATCAAAGAATAATAATACGGCTTGCTAATTTCAGAAACCGGAATTTTTACAACAATGGCCCATTTTAATTTTGGTAAATAAGTATGGGCAGCGTATACTTTAACATTGTTTTCATCATATCCTATCATTACGCCACTTTCCTCATTTATTGCTTTACTCAGAGGAGAACTTATAAGCCAATCTAACTTATCCAATTCTTTAAAACCATTTTCTTTAGAAGTAACATATATTCTATCATTTTGTATTTTAGCCAGAGTCATTTCACCGGTTTCTCCTATATTAAAAGCATCATTTGATATTTGTTTATAATATTCAACTAATTTTTCATCTGTAAGCTTATGATCTGTATAAAGGTGTAAAATGATTGACTTTTCCTGGTTTAATATATCATTTAATCGTTGTAGCTGCTCATCTATTCCATCTTTGTATATTAGAACAGTAACTATGCTTGATATAAAAACTGCAATTAATGACAATGCAATAGCTACTGAGATGATTTTCTTTAAAGGGTATTTTTTTAAAAAAACTTTCATTGTACTAATTTTTCTAGATTATATTCATTATACGTGCACTGCTTTGCCTAATAGGGCCAAGAGAAGATACGACGGACTATTTCATTTGTTTCAATTTTTACTTTTTTTAACAAAATGAATAAGTGAGATCACATAATAGCTGATCTTGCGAGCTTTTGTATGCCGACAAAAAGTAATCACCCTTTACTCGTCCTCGTCTTTAACGAGGATGTAATTTATGCTTAACATTTGTAATGTGTATGTAGGATAAAAGGGTTGTATACTACAAAGCAAAGCATGAAAAGCTTGTGTTTTTTCAACCCGAAACATGCTATTGATGTATGATGGCATTTTGCGTGCAGATCTAGGTATGTCTCATTGATGTCAGGCAGGTGCAACTGCCCGCCTTCCTTTCTGCCTGGCACAGAAAGGAAGCAAAGAATGCCTGGTGGCTGGTAATTTTTCCGACCCGTAACGATTTCAAAGAACTAAAAATGCTAACCTTGTCACTACGTGACTTCAAACAACGCATTTTATTAACCTTCTTTTCAACCTACGGGTACCCCGGCAAAATCACTAATACCACTCGCTATTGCAAACTTTGGCTTCAAAATGTGTCTACGCTGCATAGTAAAGCAAGAAAAGCTTGTGTTTTTTCAACCCAAAACATACCACAAAAGTATGGTGGAAAGTTTCGTGCAAATGTAAAGTTTGGTAATATGGAAAAACGTCTTCACTGTAATGCATAAAAAAAGAGTGGTATACACCACTCTTTTTCCCCTAACCAACAATTATGAAAAAATTACTTCTGCTGCTTTTTTGCTTCAATACTTAATGTAGCATGTGGAACAGCACGTAACCTCTCTTTTGAAATTAACTTACCTGTCTCTCTACAGACACCGTAAGTACCATTTTGAATACGAACCAATGCAGCCTCAAGATGCTGAATAAATTTCAGTTGACGCTGCGCAAGCTTTCCTGACTCTTCTTTTGACAGAACTGATGCACCTTCTTCTAAAACTTTAAAAGTTGGAGACGTGTCCTGCGTGTCGTTTCCATCTTCATTGGCGACAGTTTTCTTTAATATTTCATAGTCAGTTTTTGCTTTTTCGAGCTTGTTCAGAATTATTTCCTTGAACTCTTCAAGCTCTTGTTTGGAATATCTTGTTTTTAAATCTGACATATTCGTGATATTAGTTTATAAATATAATGAAAAATTAAATAGCTTTCTCAATTTTTATATATGTTTCAACATCATCACCAACTTCTACGTATCTTGCTTCGTTTTGTTCCAGTTTATCCAACAAATTAATCTCTTTTGCTAATGTTTGAGAACCTATATATTGTTTAAAATTCTCAATAGCAGAATTAATAGCTTCATGCTTCTGAACAGAAAGTACAATTTTATCTGTAACATCCAGCCCACTTTCTTTTCTGAAATTTTGGATTCTGTTGATTAACTCACGAGCAATTCCCTCTTCTCTAAGCTCCTCTGTAATTGTCACATCCATTGCAACGGTAACTTTTCCATCACTGGCAACCAACCAACCTGGAATATCTTCAGCTGCAATCTCAACATCATCAAGACTTAAAACAAGTTTCTGATTATCCACATTGAGTTTATACTCTCCTTCGGATTCAAACTCCCCGATTGCTTCCTGATCCATTCCATTAATCGCAGCAGCAATTTGTTTCATCATCTTACCAAATTTTGGTCCTAATGCTTTAAAATTTGGCTTAATTTTCTTAACAATGGTTGTATCCGTATCGGCATCGATTAACTCAATAGACTTAACATTTACCTCTGTAGTAACAATTGTCTCAATGGCTCTGAATCTATCTTCTTCCTGTTTGGTTCGAATAGGTATTTTTATCAGATTCAGTGGCTGGCGGACCTTAATATTTACTTTTCTTCTTAACCCCAATATCATAGATGATATTCTTTGTGCCAAATCCATTCGTGTTTCCAACTCACTATCGATGTATTGCTCGTTAAAATCCGGAAATGTTGCCAGGTGCACAGAAGCTACATCTTCGCCAGATATTCCTTTTTTCAAATCTCTGTAAAGTCTGTCCATATAAAAAGGAGCGATCGGAGCAGAAATTAAGGCAATTGTCTCCAGGCAAGTATATAATGTCTGGTATGCAGAAATTTTATCATTGGTATATTCACCCACCCAGTATCTTTTTCTGCTTAAACGAACGTACCAGTTACTCAGGTTATCAATTACAAAATTCTGGATGGCTCTGCCTGCTCTAGTTGGATCATAATTTTCATAATGTTTTTGTACTTCCTTTGTAAGTGAATTCAAAAGAGAAAGAACCCAACGATCCATTTCCGGTCTTTCATTAAAAGGAATTTCTGCATCCTTATTTGAAAATCCATCAATATTGGCATACAGAGCAAAAAATGAATACGTATTATAAAGAGTTCCGAAGAATTTCCTTTTTACTTCACCAATTCCTGCCGGATCAAATTTTATGTTTTCCCATGGAGATGCATTGGTTATCATATACCATCGCAAGGGGTCTGAACCGTGCTCTTCAATTGTAGAAAAAGGATCAACAGCATTTCCAAGACGTTT
>PKSZ01000051.1 GCA_002869425.1 Marinilabiliales bacterium | reverse complement strand
TTAAGAGATGTTTATTTTACAAATGGAGCAAGCGACTATGCAGCAACTGCAGTAGGATGGGAAGATGGTAAAGATGCAAAATTGTGGTCAATCAAGTTCAAGGCAGAAGGCTATACCGATTTGAAAGTATCTTCCAAAATTAGCTCAGGTGGTAATTCTCCGGGACCACGAGACTGGAAAATGCAGATTCGATATAGTGGTGAAGACTGGATAGATATTCCCGGAGGAACAGTTACAGCTGCCAACGACTGGACAACTGGTGTGGTTGAGGGATTGCCATTTCCTGCAGGTTTTGAAAATCCGGGATCATCATCTATGTACATACGTTGGATCATGACTTCAGACACGAGTATAACCAACGATTTGGTTTTGTCAGACGGTATTTCAAAAATTGATGATGTGGTAATTTCAGGTACATCAACCGCAGGAGTTGAAACGGTAGTGTATTCAAGTAATCTTAAAGTATATCCAAATCCAGTGGACGAATACCTGACTTTAGACAGCAAAAAGAATATTGTAAGTGCTACCATTATAGATATCAACGGACGGATCATTAAAACGGAAGACTTTAATTCTAATCTAGGTCATTTCAATTTAAGCGACTTACAATCAGGAGTTTATTTTGTAAGAGTGAAGTTGTCAGATGTTAATACTCCTGAAGTACATAAAATTATTGTAAAATAAATTTTTCATAAACGGGTTATAAGGGAGCAGTATCTATTAATGTTGGATGCTCCCTTTTACTTTATTAAGAGCAAACAAGTGTTGAGACAAATCTTTGGTCTATTGTTAGTTTTTCTTGTTCCAATAATAGGATACACGCAAGCTCTTTATACATTAAAAGGTGAAGTATTTGATGAAGAAACTCAAACGCCACTGGATGGTGTAAATATTTATATTCCTGAAATTAAAAAGGGTACATCTTCTGATGGTAAAGGTAATTTCGAAATAAATGGGTTGTCAAAAGCCAGATACACCATTATTTTCTCGTATCTTGGTTATAAGGAAGTGAAGAGAAATATTCACCTACATAACAATATACATCTGGAAGTTGCAATGAAGTCAAAAAATATTTCATTGTCAGAGGTCTCTATAGTTGGTGATAGATATGAAGATATTGAAAATATTCCTGCACGAATTACATTAATGCCGGTTGAAAAACTGGAAAATTCATCAGAGCAGAGAATTCCTGACGTATTAAGCAATGTGTCAGGTATTCATGTAGACAATACAATGGGCGTATTCTCTAGTAAAGCCATCGTTAATCTGCGAGGAATCAGTGGAAACGATCAATCAAGGACATTGATTGTACTTGATGGTATTCCCATGAATAAATCGGATGGTGGTAGCGTAAACTGGAACTTGTTCAATATGGAAACCATTGAAGCAGTAAAAATAATCAAAGGACCGGCATCTGCCAGGTATGGAAGCAATGCAATGGGAGGTGTAATTGAAGTAATTAGCAAAAAGCCAACAGAGAAATTTTCTGGTAATGCATACGCTTCATACGGAACGTATAATACTATGGCAGAAGGACTGAACCTATATGGAATGTATAACAATCAGAAAGGCAATAAATTCTATTGGAGTTTGAATGAATCTGCCATGAAGAGTGATGGCTATATTGCTGAAATAGAAGAATATATGGAAGTTGATGATAGTATTATTGTTCCGGTCTTTTTAAAAGAAATAAATGCAACAGCCAAACTGGGCTATCATTTCAAAAACAAACATAATATTGAAATTATGCTTAATCATTTTGATGATATAAGGGGCAATGGAATTTATGTTTATGATGATTATGGTGCTTATTCAGAACATGATACATGGATGTCTTCTTTGAAGTACAATTATTTTGATTCTATTTTCAGAATTCATGCCGATGGGTTTTATCTCCTGGAGAATTATCAGCGTGTATATGAATATATGAAAGAAGGTGAATATATGTTGTATGATGTGAATTCGTGGCGTGAAGATATGGGTGTAAAGCTTGATTTTACATGGTATAAAAAAAGACACACGATTTTATCTGGAATCATGTTCAGGCAAGGTAGTGTAGATGCCAAAGACACATATTATACTTCAACGGATATCATAAGCAACAAGGGTGAAATGAATACATATGCCGGATATATACAGGATGAAATTGATATTGCTTTGCTTGATATACAGCTATCTATGGGCTTAAGGTTTGATATTGCAGATTTTAGTAATGCGATGTTTAATGTGGATAATCCAAGCTATTCCATTGAATTTATGACAGACTATCAGGATACAGTTGTGGATCCTAATTTTTGGAATGCTCTAAGTCCTAAATTATCTGTTCAAAAGAAGTTTGGTGAAAATTCACGGGTTTTTCTTGCCTATGGTAGGGGATTTAAAGCTCCTGTGCTCGATGATCTTTGTCGTACTTCAAAACGTAGTGGAAGTTTTAAAATTGCAAATCCTGAACTAAAACCTGAATTCGTGGATAATATAGAGTTGGGGTACGATTACAAATTGTTCAATAATATCAGTGTAAAACACTCGCTTTATTATTCAATAGGAACAGATTTTATGTATCTGGTAAGTACTGGAGATTCAGTAAATATGGGTTTTCGAATTGCTCCAATTTATAAGATTGATAATATCAGTAGAGTGCATATTTACGGAATTGAAAATGACATAGAGTATAGCTTAAGTGAAAATTTCAATGCATACTTTAACTATACCTATAACATTTCTCAAATTAAAGATCATCAGGTTCAGGATAAAGAAGCAGATGAGAATTTGAATGGAAAATATCTGGTAAATCTCCCAAATCATAAAATGGGCTTGGGCTTGGTTTGGAAGAATAAGTTCGTAAATGTCAGTTTTTCAGGGAAATATACAGGAGTAAGATGGATCAATGATTTGAATGAAATTGACGATGAATACTTCTTGACCGATAAATTTCCTGCCTATGCAATTTTTAATGCCAGGTTTTCCAAAACATTATTTTCTTCACTGTCGCTAAGTGCAAGTGTAAATAATATTTTCAATAAGATATATATTAACAACAGGATGCAGCGATGCCCCGGCAGATTCATCGAGGGAAGGTTATCCTATAAATTTTAGAATGATGAAAAGGATTCTCTTTATGGTATTAATTGCTATAATTGCAGTTTCATGTACACATAATGAAAAGAAGGTAGATATCAAACAAGGTAAGCAAGGTAGTGACTCCGTTTCTGCGTATGATTCGCTTGGTAAAACAAATGATTCTTTTGATAATGATCCAGCCAAACAGCTCAAATTGAATGACTTGTATGTATGTGGTGAGGTTGAAGATAGTGGAATTGTTGATTTATCAAAGCTGCAAATTAGATCGAAGCTAGTAAAGGAGACTTTGCTGAAAGATGGAGATACTGTCTTTATTGGGGCATACAGGTATGATGGTTATTCATTGCATGATATTTTGAATCTGTATCTGTTGAAAAAGAAAAACAGCAGCGTTTTTAAACCCATTGTGGATGCTTATGTGGAAGTTGAAAACGACAAAGGCGAAAAAGCTGTATTTAGTTGGGGTGAAATATTTTATCCTAATGATAGACATGAAATTTTGATCGCTCAAAGTGTTATGAGGATTGTGCCGGTTAAATCCAAAGATATGTGGCCATTGCCCGATCAGTCTAAATTGGTGGTAGCAAATGATTTGCTTACACATAGAAATATCTCAAACCCGGTAAAAATTACGGTTAAATCGTTTGATATTCAATTACCTGTGAAAAAAGGATTAAAACCACTGTATTCTGATAATGTCAATTTACATGTGGAAGATAAAATTGTAGATAATATTAAATCACTTCCTCCTTTAAATGAGGAAAAGGTAAATACAATATTTTACGGAAGGGGCAGAGGCATTCACAGTACAGATGTACAAAAGGGAATCTATTTAAAAAACTATTTAAAACAATTCATTTCCATAAAGGAAAGTGATTTACAACATTCATTGGTTATTGTTGCAGCTGCTGATGGTTATAGGGCTGTATTTTCATTAAGCGAAATTTGCAATAGAAATGATCAATCTGAAGTACTTTTTAAATGTGATCACCGCTTAACCGATAATGGTGTTTTCAGGATTATGCCTTTGTGCGATTTTTTCTCAGATCGTGCTGTGAAAGGAATTTCTGATATTTACTACTTCAGTAATTATTAACGGTTCAATGGACACAACTGTTCTCATCATAAATTATTTCATTAGTCTGGCATTGATTTTCATGAATGCCCTCTTTGTTGTTTTGCGTAAGTATTCTGTTTTAAAATGGTTCAAATATCCTGCTTTAATTTCCTCCGGAGCAAGTATTGTTTTAACGTTTTTGGTGGCAGGCCATTTGCCCATTTATAATAAGTTTACCTCGCTTCAGGAAGTTGTTTTTATTTTGATTGTATTAACGAGTATTTATACAAATACAAATAAGGTTAAAGTTCAGAATATTAATACAATGTGGTTTTTTATACTATTTGTTCAATTGTATGTAATAACACAGCAAATGGAGCCCAATAACAATTATTATATGTATGATAATCTTTTTGTGGTTTTGTTTTTCCAATTCAGGTTGATATCCATGGCAATGTTTATTTTTGCCTTGGGAAATTATATTGGAGCTTTCAAAAAACATCTCCATCAGGATCGCAGGGCGGATATTTTACACAGAGCCCGGAATTATACTTTACTTGGTGCTGTAGTTTATCTGGCTGGCGAATTTAGCGGGTCATTTTGGTTGTATTTATGGTATGGCGATTCATGGCATTGGAGCAAGGGCTTTTTCTTAGCCAGTATAATGTTTCTTTTATCCATGATTTCTGGCCATTTACCGCCCAGGTATTTGTCGGGATGGAAAATTAAAACCATACTAAGTTCAAGTCCATTGATGTTAATTACATTAATTTATTTGATAGCTCACTGATATGGTAAAGTTTCTATCATCCATGCGCTTTGCTTTTTGGCTGCTGATTACTATTATCATTTGGTTTTTTATGGGTGTGATACTGGCAAAGAGTGATACTTATTACAACGATTTTAAGAGTATGAGCAATATGCTTACTATCGATTGGCTAGAGAATGAAGCCATAAATATATCACTGGTATTGATCTGGTTTCTGGGCTTGTGTCTTATTGCATTTTTACTTGCCATAAATTTCATTTTTTGTAGCTGGAATAATCTCCTCAAAATATCTTTAAATCGGAAAAATATAAGAGCATTTTTATTGTTATCACTGCATTTTATGTTTGTTATCATTATGGCTTTTCATTTGGGAGCTATGATTTTTGGTTTCAAATACAGTGATATTGAATTGATGCCCGGTGATAGCTATTCATTTGAAAATCAATATTCAGTTAAATTGGATAGTGTACATTATACAGATGATACATCCGTGCTAAAACTGAAATTCAAGGAAATGAGAGATCATCAGACCAAAGATAAATTTCATTATCAGGATAATTATGCCCGAATAAGTTTGTATCAAAATGAAGAGCTGCTGGAGGATGGTATTATGAAAATGCTTATGCCATTTCATTATGAAAATATTCGAATTTCTATGATTCAGTTCTATCTTCCTAAGAAAGGAAATTTTCAGACTCCGGGAGTAAAAATAAATATTGTGAAAGACTTATTTGCCGAAGCTTTCTTTATTTCTTACGCGATTGAGATAGTTTTGCTGTTGTCTTTTGTTATTTTTACATGGAGAAAAAGATGAGTTAAGTATTATTATGAGAAATCTGCTTCTGTTTTTACTTGTTTTTGTTTTCGGATGCAATTCAGGAACAGAGATACCTGATGGTGAAAAGATAAATCAGGAAACAAAATCAGGGCAACTTATTATCTTTCACGCAGGGAGTTTATCTGTTCCATTCAAGGAAATACAAAAGGCTTATGCATTACAGAATCCTGAGGTTGAAATATTAATGGAATCATCAGGAAGTAGAAAAAGTGCAAGAAAAGTTTCTGATTTACATCGCGAATGCGATATCATGGCGTCGGCAGATTATAGGGTAATCAATGAGCTATTAATTCCTGACTATGCCAACTGGAATATAAAGTTTGCAAGTAACGAAATGGCAATCGTATACGATGAAAATTCCCGCTATGCAGATAAAATCAATACCCATAACTGGTACGAAATATTATTGAATGATAGCGTAATTTATGGTCGATCCGATCCCAATTCAGATCCTTGTGGTTATCGGGCTGTAATTTGTACACAACTGGCAGAAAAGTATTATAATATTGATGAGCTTTCTCGTAAAATTTTGTCAAAAAATCAGAATTATATTCGCCCCAAAGAAGTTGATTTACTTTCATTGCTTGAATCCAATAGTTTGGATTATGTTTTTATTTACAGGTCTGTAGCGCAGCAACATAAGCTCAAATATATTGTATTGCCGGATAGTATCAGTTTGAAGAATCCTGCTTGTTCTGAATTTTATGCAGAGGCAAGCTGCAATGTAAGCGGTAAAAGTCCGGGCGATAGCATTAGAAAAAAGGGTGAACCTATGATTTATGGAGTTACCATTTGCAGGAATGCGCCCAATTATGAATTGGCAGTAGATTTTCTTGAATTTGTTTTTACCAAAGGATTAAAAATATTGGAAAAAAATGGCCAACCTTCGTTGGTTCCTGCACCTGCAGACGGATATGATAATATTCCTGCATCATTGCAAGAATATGCAAAACCGATTCAGAATTAATTATGCGTAAAATTGGTTTTCTAAATAGCAGTTTTGTATTTCTTGGTTCTTTGGTATTGTTTTTTATTGTTGCACCATTGGTAGGAATGGTATTGAACACAACTCCCGGAGCCTTATTGGAAACAACAAAAGATAAGGAAGTAATTTCTTCTGTATGTTTAACCATATCTACTGCATTTGGAGCTACTATCGTTTCAGCATTGGCAGTGATTCCTTTGGCATATTTGCTTGCCAGGAAAGAATTTTTTGGCAAGAGAATAATCCTGGGGATTATTAATTTACCGGTGGTTATTCCTCATTCCGCTGCAGGTATTGCTGTACTTGGTTTTGTGTCCAGAGATACCCTTATAGGCCAGGCTGCTGAATCTTTGGGATTTAGTTTTGTAGGCAATCCTGTAGGAATTTCTGTTGCAATGGCATTTGTGAGTGTCCCATTTCTGATCAATGCAGCAAGGGATGGTTTTCAGGCTGTTCCCGAACGTTTAGAGAAAGCGGCACTTAATCTGGGCGCTAAACCCTTGAGGGTGTTCTTTTCCATCTCATTACCTTTGGCATGGAGATCAATAGTTTACGGATTAATAATGATGTTCGCACGAGGAATGAGTGAATTTGGAGCTGTGGTGATTATTGCTTACCATCCAATGATTACACCGGTGTTAATTTATGAGCGTTTTGGATCTTTTGGGTTGAAACATGCTGTACCTGTTTCTGTATTTTTTATTGCTGTTTGTTTGGTGTTTTTTGTCTTACTAAGGTTACTTACTAAAGAACGAAAACATGCTTGAGTTGGTCAACATATCAAAAGGAATGAATGAATTTGCATTGCAAAACATTAGTTTTTCAGTGCAAAAGGGAGAGTATTTTGTGATTCTGGGACCCTCAGGTGCTGGTAAATCGGTAATTCTTGAGATTATTTCAGGTTTGATTAAACCCGATAAGGGGGAAATATATCTTAACAAAAAATCAATTACACAGGATAAAATTCAAAACCGAAAAGCAGGTATTCTTTTTCAGGATTTAGCAATTTTTCCACATCTCACGGTTAGGCAAAATATCGAATTTGGTCTTAAGCAAAAAAAATTGAATTCAGCGAATCGTATATCTATAGTAAATAAACTATCCTCAGAAATGGGAATTGACCACTTGATGGTACGAAGAGCAAATAGTTTGTCGGGAGGTGAAAAGCAGAGAGTGGCTCTTGCACGAATTTTGGCAATCGAGCCCGAGTGTCTTTTACTGGATGAACCGTTGTCTTCTGTTGATACCTCAATTAAAGAGGAATTGTGGTATCTTTTAAAGGAGATTCATGCTAATGGACAGACCATTATACATGTTACACACGATTTTGAGGAGGCAATGATTTTGGCCGATAGGGTAGCTGTGGTAAGTGAGGGGAAAATCATGCAAATTGCAAATAAGTATGATTTGATTAAAAAGCCTCAGTCAAAATTTGTGGCCGATTTTGTGGGCATTAAAAATTATTTTTCTGCTATGGTAAGCCAGGTGAATGGTCATTATGTTGTAGAAATAAACAAAAATGTGCGTTTTGTGTGCAACAAAGGAGAAGAGGGTAGATGCCATGTGATGATCAGGAGTTCTGAAATTAATATTTCTGCAAATAAATTTTCGGGAGAAAAAAACATCTTTCCGGGTAAGCTGACGGCAATTGTTCCTTGTAAAAATGGTATGGAGCTAAAAATTGATATGGGCATTATGCTTACAGCTTTTGTTGATTATCGCTTGATTGACATTGAAGGATTGGTTATTGGAAAATCTGTTTGGGTTAAAATACCGGAAGAATCTGTTAATGTAATATACAATTATGGTTAATGTATTTGAGAAAGTAGAGCTTGCAAATTCATATGATTCATACTATGAAACAGAGCAAGGCAAAACAATAGATCGTATCGAAAAAGAACTGATTGGTAAAATTCTGAAGAATGCAAAAAGTGATGAAATGCTGGAGTTGGGCTGCGGAACCGGGCACTGGACTGAATTTTTTGAAGAAATTGGATACAATATAACTGCACTGGATATTTCCGTACCTATGCTTGAAATAGCAAAGAAAAAGGATTTAATGGCTAAGTTTATTCATGGGAATTCTGAACAATTGCCGTTTGAAGATCAGACATTTAATATTGTAGCCTCTATAACCATGATTGAGTTTGTAAGCAATCAGGAAAAGGTTATTCATGAAATGTTTAGAGTATTAAAACCGGGAGGTTTACTTGTTTTGGGCTGCTTGAATGCAGATTCTGTCATGGGAAAAACAAAAGAATTAAGCGAAACTTTTAGAAATGCAAAGTTTTTGAATCCGGCAGAAATCGAAAAGTTATTAATACCATATGGAAAACCTGAATTTTTTTATGGTGTATATATGAATGATCAATTTGAAATAACAGATGGCAGAGCACAATCCTCAGAACCTTCTTTTATAGCAGTAAAAACAACAAAAATATGAATATCATAATCGATATCGCATACTATCCTTTGTTGGATAAGTATTCAAAAGCAGTTGATGATTTTTTGAAGCAACTGGATAATTCCGGAATTAGCTACCAGACGGGTGCTACTAGTACTTTAGTGCATGGAGACTACGACAGGATAATGCCAGTAGTGAATGCAATAATGAAGGATTTAATGAAAATATACCCTTCAGTTTTTTCGCTCAGGATTTCCAATGTTTGCAAAATTTAAGCTTGTAGTATACACATATACAGGCATTAAGCTTATTGTTTTGGTAATTTATTTGTGGATATGTTCCATACAACCTAATAATTTTGTAGCTTTAGTTATCGAAATTGATATAGCATGAAAAGCACCGAAATACTTGTAAGAATACGCAAAATTTATAGAGCCATTAAATTGGAGTCGAGTAAAATCCAGAAAGAGTATGGAGTGAGTATCCCACAAATGTTGTGCTTGGGGTATTTGAGAAGTCAGGAAGATTTTCAGGCTAGCCATAAGGAGATAACAAAGTATTTAAATCTGAATTCAAGCACTGCAACAGGAATTGTTAATCGCCTTGAAAAAAGAGGTTATGTAGCCAGATTACCCAAAAGGGAAGACGATAAAAGAAGTACGTTTGTGGTCTTAACTTCTTCAGGAATGAAGCTATTGGATAATACTCCACCATTGTTGCAGGATTTATTGGCCAAAAAGATCGATAAGCTTCCTGATAATGAGGTAGACACAATAATTGGTTCATTGGATAAACTGATTACATTTCTGGATGTTGATGGTATAGGAGCTGCTCCTATGATCGCCGATGAAACTGATCTGGATAGTATGTAAATCTATTCTTCGAATTATACGCTATTACACGCTATAGCAGTATTATAACATCAAAATCCTATTGATATTTTATTATATTTGTAGAATGAGAACCAAATCACTGAGATTTATATTTCTGTTTTCGAAAGAGATTCCAAACAGGGAATATACCATCATTGATTGTTCTATAATCTATCTATGACACCTACATTGATAAGTTTACCATTGAAAAATGGTGCAAAATTTATCTTTTGGGTGTTTTTTGTATGGGCTGAATCAGAATTGGTTATGAGAAATATTGTTGGATATTAATTAAAAAGATGAAAGAAAATTCCGTTATTGAAATCAGTAAGTCAGCGATAGAGGAAAACATAAAGTTTATCAAAGAAATCCTGCATGATAATGTAAAAATTTCTTCAGTAGTTAAAGCTGATGCCTATGGGCACGGTATTAAGTATTTGGTGCCTGTTGTTGAAGCGTGTGGCATTGATCACTTTTCTGTTTTTAGCTCTGATGAAGCAATGAAAGTATTTAAGGTAAAAAACAATAGCAATACAGATATTATGATTATGGGGTATATCGACTATAATCATTTTGAATGGATTATAAAAAATGGCATTGAGTTTTTTATTTTTATTCGTCAAAAGGACTATAAATTGAAACATTTGAAACATCGCGATATTTGAGATTCATATTTGACGAATACCTCTGCAGCAAATTTACATAAAATGTGATTACACTTTTTAGATCATGCTCGATCCAGATGTGCCGAACGTCGATAT
>PKSZ01000091.1:3233-4971 GCA_002869425.1 Marinilabiliales bacterium | reverse complement strand
ATCTGCTCTCAGTGTATGAAGCGGAGTACGGCCTTCCTTATACATTTCTGAACGTGCCATTTCCGCACCACCCAAGCGACCTGAAACAAGAACTTTAACACCTTCTGCACCCATTCTCATTGTTGAAGCGATTGCCATTTTAATGGCACGACGGTATGAAATACCTCCTTCTAACTGACGAGCAATATTATTACCTACTATTGTTGCATCAAGCTCTGGTCTTTTAATTTCAAAAATATTGATCTGAACTTCCTTATTGGTAATCTTTTTCAATTCTTCCTTCAACTTATCAACTTCTTGACCACCTTTACCAATAATAATTCCAGGTCTTGCAGTATTTACAGTAACAGTTATTAACTTAAGTGTTCTTTCAATAACTATTTTAGAAATACTGGCCTTTGCTAAACGGGCGTTAAGATACTTACGGATTTTAAAATCTTCTACTAATTTGGTTGAATAATCTTTTCCACCATACCAGTTAGAATCCCATCATTTAATAATTCCTAACCTATTTGCTATTGGATTCGTCTTTTGTCCCATTATTATTCCTGATTATCTGTATCTAAACCTAATTCTTCTGTAATATTTTTATTAAGGTCACCGAGAATAACGGTAACATGATTTGATCTCTTTCTGATTCTATAAGCTCTACCTTGAGGTGCTGGTCTTAGGCGTTTTAGTATTCTAGCAGAATCTACGTACACATCTTTAACAATTAAATTGCTGTCTTCAATACGTACACCTTCGTTTTTTTGTTGCCAATTTGAAATTGCAGACATTACAAGCTTTTCCATTCTCTGCGCAGCTTCCTTGTTGGTATACTTAAGAATATCAAGAGCCCTGTTTACATTTTCACCTCTTATAAGATCTGCCACCAACCTCATTTTTCTTGGTGAAGTAGGACAATTACGAAGAACAGCGTAATATTTCTGCTTTCTTTCTTCTTTTAGCGCCTCAGCCCTATTTCTTTTTCTTGCACCCATTGTTCTTAATTCTTAATTTTTATTTATTTTTCTTTCCACCATGTCCTCTGAACATCCTAGTAGGAGCAAATTCTCCTAATTTATGTCCAACCATGTTTTCGGTAACATACACCGGAATGAATTTATTTCCATTATGAACAGCAATTGTATATCCAACAAAGTCAGGAGAAATCATTGAATATCTTGCCCATGTTTTAATAACAGATTTTTTTCCTGAATCACTCATTGCCAGAACTTTCTTTTCCAGCTTAAAATCAATAAATGGTCCTTTTTTCAGCGAACGGCTCATAGTTTCTTAATTTATTTCTTTCTTCTTTCAAGAATATATTTATTCGAATGCTTTGTACGTGATCTTGTTTTGTATCCTTTTGCCAGCAATCCAGTTCTTGATCTTGGATGACCTCCTGATGCACGTCCTTCACCACCACCCATTGGGTGATCAACTGTGTTCATTACAACACCACGAACTCTTGGTCTTCTTCCTTTCCATCTTGATCTACCAGCTTTACCTGATTTCTCAAGGGAGTGGTCTGAATTTGATATTGATCCTATGGTTGCCTTACATGTTGTAAGAACTTTTCTAGTTTCACCTGAAGGAAGTTTAATAATAGCATATTTTCCTTCTCTTGACAACATAGTTGCATATGAACCAGCACTTCTTGCAATAGAAGCACCTTTTCCTGGGATCATTTCAACATTATGAATTATCGTTCCTAGTGGAATTTCTTTAAGGAAAAGACAATTTCCAACTTCAG
>PKSZ01000091.1:0-3202 GCA_002869425.1 Marinilabiliales bacterium | reverse complement strand
AATCTTATCTCCTACTTTTAATCCATTAGGTGCAACAATGTAACGTTTTTCACCATCTTCATATGACAAAAGAGAAATTCTAGCTGTTCTGTTTGGATCATATTCAATTGATTTAACAGTTGCAACCATATTCTCCTTATCTCTTCTGAAGTCGATAATACGATAACGTTGTTTATGACCGCCACCTCTGTAGCGCATTGTCATTTTACCTGAATTATTTCTTCCACCTTTTCTCTTCTTAGAAGCGACCAAAGACTTTTCAGGTTCGTTTGTTGTAATATCATCAAACGTTCCTGCGATTTTAAATCGTCTTCCCGGGGTTGTTGGTTTTAGTTTCTTAACAGCCATCTTAACTATATATTGCTATAAAAATCTATTTTATCTCCATCTTGTAAAGTCACTACCGCTTTTTTGAACGATTTGGTTCTTCCACTGATCACACCAGACCGAGTAAAGCGAGACTTACTTTTACCGCCATAACGCATAGTATTAACAGAAGCGACTGATACACCATACATTTCTTCAACGGCATTCTTAATTTGTATTTTGTTTGCCCTATTGTCTACAATAAAACCATAACGATTCAGGTCATCGGCCTGACTCGTCATCTTTTCTGTAATAATTGGCTTAAGTAAAATATTCATTTTTTTGCCCTCTAATTGCTAAATACTTTATCTAAAACTTCGAATGAACTCTCAACCATAACAATGTTAGTCGCCCGTAATACTTTGTATGTTGTTAATTCTGAGGCCGTTATAACTTCAACACCCTGCAAATTTCGAGACGACAAATATATGTTTTTATTTTGTTCTGATAAAATTAAAAGTGACTTTTTATCAGCTATTTTCAAATTATTTAGCAAAGCAACTACATTTTTGGTTTTTATTTCCTCGAAAGTAAAGTCTTCCAAAGCTATAATCGCACCATCTTTTGCCTTATAAGTCAAAGCTGACTTTCTAGCCAATTGTTTCACCTTTTTATTGAGCTTAAAGCCATATCCGTGTGGTCTTGGGCCAAATGCTCTACCACCGCCACGAAACAAAGGAGATTTTATGCTACCAGCACGTGCTGTACCAGTTCCTTTTTGTCTTTTAATCTTTCGGGTACTTCCTGAAACATCACTTCTCTCTTTTGCTTTGTGTGTTCCCTGACGACCATTTGCCATATACTGTTTTACATCAAGGTAAATTGCATGATCGCTTGGCTCAATTGCAAAAATCTCTTTATTCAATTTTACCTTTTTGCCTGTCTCAGTACCGGATGTATTTAAAACTTTAAGTTCCATTACTTCTCTATTATTATATATGATCCATTTGCTCCTGGAACAGAACCTTTAACAACTAAGAGATTCTTTTCCGCATCAATTTTCATTACTTTAAGGTTAAATACCTTTACTTTATCGCCACCCATACGACCAGCCATTCTCATCCCTTTGAATACTCGAGAAGGGTATGAAGAAGCTCCCAGTGATCCTGGTGCTCTATTTCTGTTATGCTGACCATGAGTTTGATCATTTACTCCGGCAAAACCATGACGTTTCACAACGCCTTGAAATCCTTTTCCTTTAGATAAACCAGAAACATCTACCCAAAGGTCATCCTTAAAAATATCAACGCTTATCTTATCTCCAAGATTCCATTGGTCTTTGTAGTTGTTAAATTCTCTGAAAACCCTTTTAGGAGTAGCCTTTGAAGCTTTAACATGCCCTAACATAGGCTTGCTTGTATGTTTCTCCTTTTTGTCATCATATGCGACTTGCAAGGCATTATAACCATCTTTTTCTTCGGTTTTTACCTGCGTCACAACACATGGGCCAACTTCTAGCACCGTACAAGGAATATTTTTACCATCTTCGTTGAAGATTGATGTCATTCCTACTTNCCTACTTTTTTTCCTATTAATCCAGGCATTGCTGTGTGTTTTATATATGATCTAATAATTATACTTTAATTTCTACCTCAACACCACTTGGCAATTCAAGTTTCATTAAAGCATCAATTGTTTTTGCTGTTGTACTATAAATGTCAAGAAGTCTTTTGTGTGAACTAAGCTCAAACTGTTCTCTTGCTTTCTTATTTACAAAAGTTGATCTTAGTACAGTAAAAATCCTCTTATTTGTTGGAAGCGGAATTGGTCCACTAACAACCGCACCTGTAGTCTTAACTGTTTTTACAATCTTCTCTGCTGATTTATCAACAAGATTGTGATCATAAGACTTAAGCTTTATTCTGATCTTCTGACTCATAGATTAAATATTTGCTACTTTATATATAATTCAAAATCTTTTTCTCAATATTATCAGGAACTTCATCATAGTGACTAAATTCCATAGTTGAAGATCCTCTACCCGATGTAATCGTTCTCAAATCCGTAACATATCCAAACTGTTCTGAAAGAGGAACAAATGCTTTAATTATCCTTGCTGATGATCTGGATTCAGTGCCTTCTATATTGGCTCTTCGGCGATTAAAATCAGCGAGGATATCACCTACATATTCTTCGGGAGTTACAATTTCTGCTTTCATTATTGGTTCAAGAAGTCTAGGGCTGGCCTTCCTTGTTGCGCTTCTAAAAGCCATTCTTGCAACAATTTCGAAAGCCATTTCATCCGAATCTTCATCGGAGCTTTCAGCATCCATTAAGTATACATTAAGTGAATGTAATGGATACCCCATTATCGGCCCATTGTGCATTGCTTCTGTAAACCCTCGTTCAACTGCTCTGATAAACTCTGGCTTTATGTTTACTGATTTTTCGCAGTTAAAACTCAAGCCCTTTTCATTCTCATCTCCTGGCTTTACCATGACTTTTATTTTGGCAAAGCGACCTTTCCCTCCAGTTTGCTTATCAAAAACCTCCTCATGCACAACCTCTTCTGTTATTGTTTCTTTATACGCCACCTGTGGTTTTCCTTGGTTACAATCTACCTTAAACTCTCTCTTTAACCTATCAATCAAAACCTCCAAGTGAAGCTCACCCATTCCATTAATTAAAATCTGAGTTGAATTTTCACCTGTTTTCACAGTGAAAGTTGGGTCTTCTTCTGAAAGTTTTTCTAATGACGTTATTAGTTTATCAACATCAGCCTGAGCTTTTGGTTCAACAGCTATTCCGATCACAGGTTCTGGAAAGGATAAATCTTCCAATGAAATCTGCTTATGTTCGGCGGATAATGTATCACCAGTCTTAATATCCTTAAATC
>PKSZ01000114.1 GCA_002869425.1 Marinilabiliales bacterium | reverse complement strand
AAGCAGCTCACAGGAGAAGTTCAATATTGGCTCGATCGTTTCAATCTCTCTGCAAAAAAGAAAAAGAGGGTGAAAACATTTTCCGGTGGAATGAAACGAAGGGTTAACCTTATTGCTGCAATTTTACACAGACCCAAGGTCTTGTTTCTCGATGAACCTACGGTGGGAATTGATGTTCAATCGAAAAAGGTAATTCATGAGAGTTTGCAGGAGTTAAATAAAGGGGGTATGACCATGATTTATACTTCACACCAAATGGAAGAAGCAGAAGCGCTTTGTTCCGACTTATCTATTATCGATAGAGGTGAAATCATTGCACAGGGACATCCTGCAGGACTAAAAGATCGCAATGGTTTAGATTCACTTGAAGATGTATTTATTTCACTTACCGGTAAAAATTTGAGAGACTAGTGAAGTTTAAGTATCTGATATATAAAGACATCCTTTTAATCATCCGTGACAGATCGGGTGTTTTGTTAATGTTTTTAATGCCTTTGTTGTTGGTCTTTATCATGACAGTGGTGCAGGATAGCACATTTAAAGCGCTGGAAGGAACGGGCGTGAAATTGATAATGCTAAACAATGATAATGATAGTATTGGTTTTATCATTGAGCGAGAATTGATTAATAGTGAGATGTTTGATATAAATGTTGAGCAAAACTTGTCGGAAGATAGCTTGAAGTGGATGGTGGCACAGGGGATGTATAAAATTGGTATTGTTATTCCTGAAAAAACAAGTGAAAGATTAAGATATAAGGTTAAAATTATGGTAGCAAAAGCTTTTGCAAACCAGAAATCATCTGCCTTAGGAGATACATTACCCGTAAGAATTTATTTCGATCCAACCACTCAGAATATGTATAAAACAAGCATAATGAGTGTAATCAAGGAGCGTGTTGCAGAAATGGAAAAACGTATTGTTGTTGGAAGTATGGTAAGTGAGATAAATAAAAGACTACCCCAGAAAATTGACATCAAAGTTGGTGAAATGATTCATTTAAATGATTCATATGCAAAAACTTCAGATACAAAAATACTACCCAATTCTATTCAGCACAATGTGCCTGCATGGACGCTTTTTGCAATGTTCTTTATTGTCATAAGTTTTGCAGGAAACATGGTTAACGAGCGAAGGAGCGGTAGTTTCCGAAGAATATTAACAATGCCTGTTAGCTATGCAGAAATTATTTTTAGTAAGATTCTGGTTTATCTTGTAATTTGCTTACTGCAGTTTGTTAGTATGATCCTGATGGGAATTTATATTCTTCCTTTGATTGGAATGCCATCATTATCGTTGGGGGGGAATTATTTCTCATTAATTATTATGGCTTTGGCCAGTGCCATGGCAGCAATAGGATATGCCTTGCTGGTTGGAACATTATTTAAGACTTATCACCAGGCAACATCTTTTGGTTCTTTATCTGTAGTAATATTATCTGCTCTTGGAGGTATCTGGGTGCCTGTATTTGCTATGCCAAAAGCAGTTCGGCTGATTAGTAGTGTTTCTCCTCTGAATTGGGGAATAAATGGTTTTTATGAGATTTTTGTCAGGGATGGTGNGGTATTGACCAATGCTATTTATCTGACTAGCTTTTTTGTAGTATGTTTATTCATTGCTATATTGTACAATAATTTT
The DNA here is from genome assembly GCA_002869425.1 of Marinilabiliales bacterium. Lineage (GTDB taxonomy): Bacteria > Bacteroidota > Bacteroidia > Bacteroidales > BM523 > BM523. The sequence continues at coordinate 3,468 of PKSZ01000114.1, read as the reverse complement.
CGAGGAAATAAAATTAGCTGAAAGCATATAAAATGACGAATAATTACAATTTTGACGAATTAATAGAAAAGTTAAAAGTACAGGTGGTAGAAGCATTAGACCTGGAAGAAATTGTTCCAGATGATTTTGGTGCAGATACACCCCTGTTTATTGAAGGCTTAGGTCTTGATTCTATAGACGCATTGGAGCTGATTGTTTTGATGGAGAGGGAATATGGAATTAAAATAGAAGACCCCAAAGAAAGAAGAACGGCACTTTATAGTTTACGAACAATGGCCGAATTCATTATGCATGGGAAGGTTAACCTGGAAAGCATACCCGAAGAGGTTAGGTTGCGATTTGCAGATGTTGCAGATGTTGAAATTGCTGAAGATGAGGAAAATAAAAATCAAGCTTCATTGAATGAGTAAAAGGGTGTTGATAACCGGTATGGGTGTTGTGTCTGCTGCAGGCATGAATTATCAGGAACTATACTGGTCTATGAAGGATGTGTACTCTGGAATTACATATCCCGAAGTTTTAAAAACTCTTCATCGCAATATGCCGGTGGGTGAAATTAAGTTTGCAGATATTCATTTGCGTGATTTGGCTGGGATCCCCAGGAATGACTTCCATTATACACGTACAACTCTTCTGGCATTGCTTGCTATACAGCAAATGGAAAAGAGAATTGCAGAGTATGACCCTGAAAGAATAGGCTTGATATCTGCAACCACGGTTGGAGGAATGTCGATAAGTGAACAATACTATCAGAAAATTTTAAATACCGGAAACCATTCAAATTTAATTCAAACATTTGACAGTGGGGATGGAACAGACAGAATCGCCAAATACTTTGGTATAAAAAATAATGTAACGACCATTAATACAGCATGTTCTTCTTCTGCCAATGCAATCATGCTTGGAGCCAGACTAATAAAGTCAGGGAAGGCAGATATGGTTATAGCAGGAGGAGCGGATGCATTGTCAAAATTTACATTGAATGGGTTTAATGCACTTGAAATTTTAGACAATGAAATTTGCAAACCTTTTGATGCTGAGCGAAATGGTTTAAATCTGGGTGAAGCAGCTGCATACGTAATTATGGAACCTGCCGAAAATGCCAGACCTATAAATATGTTGTGTGAGCTGAAAGGATATGCCAATGTAAATGATGCTTTTCATCCAACAGCCTCTTCCCCTGAAGGAACGGGTGCAAAACTGGCAATGACAAAGGCATTGAAGATGGCAGGCTTAAGACCAAAGGATATTGATTATATCAATGCTCATGGTACGGGAACAGAAATCAATGATGAATCAGAAGGACGTGCAATTCATGAAGTCTTTGGTAGGAAAACTCCCAAAGTAAGCTCAACAAAGGCATTTACAGGGCATACGCTAGGTGCTGCTGGTGCTGTAGAAGCAATAATATCGATATTGGCAATTCAAAATCAATTTGTACCGCTTAGTTTAAATTTTGAAAACAAACTTAAACGGTTGAAATTTCAACCGCAAGAGGATAATGAATTTTGTCCGGTAACAAATGTACTTAGTAATTCCCTTGGTTTTGGAGGGAATAGTACCAGTTTAATTTTTTCACGCGCTTGAGGATGATTTATATAAATGGAATAGGCATAATTTCTCCACAGAATTCTTTTCAGAAAAAAGATTTCCCTGAAGATATTGTTGAACCAGAAGGTTCAAGATTAAATTGTGTAGAGCCGGATTATAAGCAGTTTATTCCTCTTATGAAGCTTAGAAGGATGCCCCGCTTGATGAAAATGGCGCTTACAGCTTCTCAGCATAGTCTTGTGGAGGCTGGCATTGAAAAAAGTGATGCCATAATAGTAGGTACTGCTCTTGGTGGAATTGAATTTCTGGAAAAATTTCTGCTTTCTGTTATTGAAAAGGATGAGCGAGCTTTGTCTCCAACTCCGTTTATTCAGTCTACACACAATACTGTTGCCAGCCAGATTGCTTTGTTACAGAAAAATCATGGGTACAATATGACCTATACCCATCGTAGCTTCTCTTTTGAATGGGCATTAAAAGATGCTATTATGTTGTTGGATGAAAAAAGTATTACAAATGCCATGGTTGGCGGAATTGATGTGAATACGGAAAATCATTTCAAGATGTATTCGTACATTGATGCATGGAAAAAGACAGAAGATGATTTTTTCAATCCAAAAACAAATGGAACCATTGCAGGGGAGGGAGCTTCATTTTTTATTTTATCTGATGAGTTTAATTCCAGTACATATGCTGAACTGGTTTTTGCTGAAACTTTCATTGAACAGGAAAAGGATCTTATATATAAGAAAATAGAAGGATATTTGGCAGACCATTCGTCTTCACTTCAAGATCTGGATTTGATAATTTTGGGAAATAGTGGTTGTAAAGAAAAGGACGCGATATTCCATGGTTTAACAGGCTTATTCCCTGAAAATATTTCATTAGCCTTTTATAAGCATATTTGTGGTGAATATTTTACATCTTCTTCTTTTGCACTATGGTTAGCTGCTCTGATCATTAAAAATCAAAACGTGCCAGATTATCTGATGCAGCCCGGAGCCGAGAAACCTTCAAAAGCAGAAAAAATTCTGATCTATAATCAGACAGGAAAAGATCAGAATTCGTTTATACTGGTAAAAAAGCCTTAACTAATTTATAATTTTTTTTCTTGGAATATTATATGGGTTATTTCTTTTGTACTCAGAAGAAAGATGCCTTCGAATTACAGGATGTTCAGCATGCTCTTTGTTTTGTAACCATGCTTTTAAAATTTCATCCACTTCAAAATATGTTTTAGCTTGTAATTGCTCAAGATCACTACTGGTAATGCCCAGTCCGTCTGTTGGAACTGCATCAATGCATTCTTGCAGGGCTTGTTTCTCAGTTTCTGTTTTTAGATCATTGTCAACCAGATATTGAGCAAGCTCATAAACTTCCGTTTTCCAGAGGTTTTGTATCATTCCATAGTCTCCAACATCTCCATGTAATGTCCAGAAACCCAGTAAAAGCTCAGTGTAATTGTCTGTAGATAATACCATGCCTTTATACCTTTGTGCCAGGTTGTATAGGTACACCATTCTTATCCTCGCTTTAATATTTCCAAGCCTGATTTTTGTTGCCCGGTCGTCTTCCTGGTTGGTAAACTCTTCCTCGGTATACGTTTTAAGTTGATGATATGCTTTTGTGAGATTAACTTCCTTAAAGTTATCGCAAAAAGCATTGCCCGTTTTTATTCCCCGATCAATTTCATCCGGCTTGTTTGTTTCAATGGTAATGCTTCTTCCCAATAATGGTATTCCCAGCGACTTTACTACTGGAGTTGCCAGTACTGCACACAAGGAACTGTCTATGCCGCCAGACAAACCAATGATGAGTGATTGTAATTTTGCAGATTCAATATACTCCCTTAGCTGCTTACGTATATTATAAGCAGCTTCTTTATAATTTATCATGTATTATTTCGATTAAATAGGT
>PKSZ01000099.1 GCA_002869425.1 Marinilabiliales bacterium | reverse complement strand
AAAAAGAGCTAAAAAAAATAGATCCTAACTATTATCAAAAAGTTGATTTAAACAACCACAGCAGATTACTCAGAGCCTTAGAAGTACAAAGGCAAACCGGGAAAACGTTTTCTTCACTAAGAAAAGAGCAGGATAAGGAAAGGGAATTTACAATTATTACTATAGTCTTAAATAGAGATAGAAAAGAATTGTATAATAGAATTAATACCCGTGTCGATCTGATGTTAGATGCAGGCCTTATCAAAGAAGCTGAAAAACTACATCCATTCAAACATCTAGTCCCCTTAAAAACTGTAGGTTACAGGGAATTATTCAATTATTTTGAAGGGAATTATTCCTTACAAGAAGCCATTGAAAAGATTAAATCAAATTCCCGTCATTATGCCAGGCGTCAATTGACTTGGTTTAGAAGAAATAAAGATGCACATTGGTTTAATCCAGGTGCAAATGATAAAATTAAAAATTTTATCAACTCAATTATTTAACAATCAAGCACCTTTTCACCAACCACTACAGCTTATTATAAGCTTATTGAAACTATTAATCAGGAATTAAGAAAACATTACGGAATATAATAATTGAATTAGGCCAGGAAAACTATCTTGTTTCCGAACTCAAAGTTCACAACCATTNTCACAACCATTTAAACCTCTCGACATCCAATACACTACAGATAAAGAAAAGATTTGCACAAAAATTAATATGGATTATATATCTTTGATTAACAGGAGTTAAATTGTGGCTAGATGAAAATTAAAACAATTTTAATAATCTTATTGTTACTTCGTCTTTGTTTCCAATTACACGGACAAGAAGAGAAATATCTTGATAGTTTATGGAATGTAATAAAACTAAGCAAAAATGATACTACTCGAATTAAGACTTATTTGAATATTGGTGACATATACGAATACAATATGCCCGACACAGCCCTGTTTTATTACGAGAAAGCTCTAAGTCTTACAGAAAATTCTTCTACTAAACAAGGCTCTACCGATCCACATACGGAGAAAGTACAAATCTTGTTAAGAGCTAAAACCCTGCTTTTTATCGGAATTATTTACATGGATCAAGGTAGTTACAATAAAGCCATAAATTTATTTCTAAAATCATTAAAAATCTTTGAAGAGTATGGAAATAAGAAAGGTATGTCAGCCTGCTACAACAATATAGGAATAATTTACAGAAATCAAGAAAGCTACGAAAAGGCTATAGAGTACTTTTTGAAGGCACTAAAAATTTTCGAAGAGCTCGGAGATAAAAATGGTATGTCTGCCTGTTACACGAATACAGGTCTTGTAAATTCTGATCAAGGCAACTTTGGGAAAGCCATAGAATATTATCTCAAATCATTAAAAATAAAAGAAGAACGAGGAGACAAAAAAGGGATGTCGGCTTGTTACAACAATATCGGACTTATTTATTCCAGTCAGGAAAATTACGACAAAGCCATAAAATATTTCCTGAAATCATTAAAAATAGATCAGGAGCGAGATGACAAAAATGGTATGGCCATCGTTTATGGTAATATAGCCAGTGTTAAAATATTAATTGCAGATAAATTAAAAGAAGCTTCAAAAATCACATCATCAGAGTGGCGTGCGCATCTTGATTCTGCATTAATTTATGGTAAAAAAGCCTATAAGTTGGCTAAAGAAATTGGAGCAGTACCTATGCAAAACGATGCTTCAGCCCATTTACAAAAAGCATATACAAAACTTGGCAAATACAAGGAAGCAATAAATTTTGCCGAAATATTTATTGAAACTCAAGACAGCATGTTCAGCGAAGAAAAAACAAAAGCCCTGGCTGAAATGCAAACAAAGTATAAAGCAGAGAAAAAACAACTCTTAATTGAGAAAATGGAAAAACAAAAAGAGTTAGACAACAAAACCATTGAAGCCCAGCAAGCAGAAAATCATAAACAACAAGTCTTTATAATATTCTCTATCAGTAGTTTAATTTTAGTTCTTGGCTTTTTAATTATCATACTTCGTTTGTTCCGCCAAAAACGTAAAGCCAATATACTACTGGCCAATCAAAAAACAGAAATTGAAAGTCAGCGTGATGAAATAAAAGCACAGAGAGACAAAGTTCAGCACCAAAAGGAACAAATTGAAAACTTATACGAAGTTGCTGTAGATCGAAAAAACGAAGTAGAAAAGCAAAAAAAGGAAATTGAAGATTCAATCACTTATGCAAAACGGATTCAAACTGCCGTGTTACCTACCGATACATATGCTGATACAATTCTTGGTGATCATTTTATTGTTTTTCGTCCAAAAGATGTCGTGTCAGGTGATTTTTACTGGGCTACAACAGTCAATGACTGGCTTGTTGTTACCGCTGCTGATTGTACAGGACATGGAGTACCCGGTGCGTTTATGTCCATGCTAGGTGTTAGTTTCCTGAATGAAATTGTCAGAAAAAAAGAAGTTACCGATGCAGCTTCTGTTTTAAACAACCTTCGTTCTTCTGTGATTGAAGCTTTAAAACAAACAGGTGAGGAAGGTACCCAAAAATATGG
>PKSZ01000148.1 GCA_002869425.1 Marinilabiliales bacterium | reverse complement strand
ATGGCCTGTACAATCTGAAACGGCAATTGTAATTTTGTTCTCATCTTTATGCATCCAGTAAAAGTCACCCGATACAATATCCCTGGGTTTGTATAATACAAATGAATCAGGTAAAACACTTCTTATTGAAGAGGGCTTCGGTAGAATAGATTCCTGTATGCGTTTGGCATATTTAATACTATCTGTTATTAGGATGTTGTTTTTCTCAAGCTCGTTGTTGGTTTGACTAAGCAGATCGCTTTGTGCTTGTATCTGTTCTTTTTGTTTTATGATTTCAAGTTCAGCCTTTTTAATCTTTGAAATATCTGTATCTATGGCAATTAACTTTTGAATTTCACCCTGTTCATCTAAAATGGGAGTAAGTGTGGTTTGGGTCCAAATGGTTTTTCCAATAGCGGTTTTTGTTAGCGATTCGTAAGTTGTACTTTCTTTGTGTGTAATACACTTTTGTAATATGGATTTGATATTTGGGTTGGAACTGGAATTGATAATACTCCGGCCCTTTTTTTCTATGAATTGCTCTAGTGTATAACCGTATATTTTTGTGAGGCTTTCATTAATCCATTCAAAGTTGCCCGCAGCATCCATTATAATAATGGCATTGTCTGTTTCACTGGCTACAATAGAAAGTTTTTCCAGCTCTTTGTTTATCTCTTCCAGTTTGTCACGTTGAGATAAAATCTCTTCTTTTTGCTGCTTGATTTCCTCTTCTGCTCTTTTAATTTCATTAATATCACTGTCAATGGCAACTACTTTGGTAATGTTATGGTTATCGTCCAGAATAGGAGTTAGCGTAGTTTGCGTCCATTTCTTTTGCTTTTCTCTGGTTTCAATATACGATTCGTAGATAACGGCTTTTTTGGTATTCAGGCATTCTTGAAAAATTTCTTTTATATGGGTATTGTTGCTGAATTCCTGTATGTTGATACTGTTTTCATTGATTAACTTCTCAAGTGTGTAACCGTAGAGGCGGGTAAACCCTTCATTTAGCCATTCAAAATATCCATTAACATCCATAATCATTATGGCGTTATCTGTTTCTCTGGCTACGATGGAAAGCTTTTCAAGCTCGGCATTAATCAATTCAAGTTCATCTTTTTATCTGATAATTTCTCGGGTTCTGTCGTCAATAATTCTTTCAAGACGAAGATTGGCATTTTTCAGCCTGCTGGCGTAAAGTTTTGAAAAAAGCAGAATAAATAACACAAAACTTACAGTGTAAATAATATACGCCCACCATGTTTTGTACCAGGGTGACAAAATAATTATTTTAAATTCTGCAGGCTTAGCAATAATACCGTAAATATTTTTTCCTTCTACTTTAAATGTATATTCTCCGGCAGGAATATTGGTAAATACAGCTTTCGTTTCATCTGTCCATTCCGACCACGTATCATCGAATCCTTCCAGCATATACGAGTAGGAGTTTTTTTCTTCATTTTCAAAGAAAGGCAGACTGAATTCCACTTCAAGGCTGTTGTACTTATATTTTAATTCAGGATGAAAAAGTTCTCCAATATTTCCTTGCCCTGCTCCCTGAAAGATTGTAGAATCTTTAGCTATTCTTACTTTTCGAATGAGGGTTATCTGGTCTTTTATTTCATGAAGTGTATAATTCATATTATAACAGTACAAACCATCTGATCCGCCAAACCAAAGCTTATTTGTAAGGGTATCGGTCATAAAGGCAAAAAATGAAGTTCTGGATATTCTTCTGAAAGGGTTGTCCCATAATTCATATTCCCCGGTAGAGTCACTCCATTCAAGCTTAAATACTCTAATTGATCCATTGACCCATATTTCTTTATCTGAAATTTTGGATAAATCGGAATAACTTATCAGGTTGTTCGATTCTGGATATCGTAAAGGGTACTTATCTGTTTTAACAAAGTGAATGTCGTTAGTGTCTTTGCCATGAACCTGGTATTCGTATATCCCAGATCCCAAATCAACAAAAACTCTTCCATCAAGAAAATGCTGGTTTATTTCGTCGAAATGCGGCAAACCACATGTACTGTCAATTTGAACAATGGTGGGTTTGGTATTGGGTTCGTCTTCAAATAGAATGAGATCCAAACCTTTTTGCTGGTCGCCAACCCACAATCTACCGTAGTTGTCTTCAACAATTCTACGTGTTTCGGAATCAACACCTTCAAGCATGCCCAAGAATTCTAGTTTCTGGTTGTCTTTTTTTAAAAGATTGATTCCATTGGCAGCGGCAACAAACATATAGTTAGTGTCTTTTTTGTAAGGATAAATCATATGTCCGATTTGTACATCGGTGATTTTTTCAGCTTTGTTACCATTGAGTTTGTATAAGCCATCAGTAGTTGTAAAATATAAGTCATCCTGAAAAATTTCCAGGTCAAGGCAGCTGTTTGCAAAATCAGGAATCTTATTAAACTTATAATTGGGCTCCCGGTTTTTATTCAGGGTTTCTTTTTCTGTGAGATAAAAAATTCCCTGCATCGTTCCGGCATACAATTTATTTTTGTAGTTTTTCAAAGCAACAACAAGGCCATTAAGCCCGGATTCTTCTCCAAAATGAGTCAATGGATTGTTAATAGAAACAGAAGCAATACCAATGTTTAATGCTATCCACAAATTGTTATCGCGGTCCTCGTAAACATAGTTTATGGTTTCGTTCTGCAATCCTGTATTTTTGTTGATTAATTGAATTAGTCTGCCAGATTCATCAATGATCAAAACACCTCCAAAATCAGTTGCAAGGGCAAATAATCCATTTTGTAGTCTGATTCCGTGATACAGGTTGTGTGCGCTGATGTACTCGTCGGCATTTGTATGAAATTTAACTGTTGACTTTCCAATAGTATAAAGGCCGTGGTATCTTGTTCCAGCCAGCATGCAGGTATCATTAAAAGGAAGTAAGAAGTGGATGTCTTTATCGGCAAGAATTTCTGTACCCTCGATTGGCTCTAATGTTTTGTTTTTTAATATGTTCAGACCAATACCTTCTTCACGAATGTAAATATTATTGTTGACTTTAAATCCATATCTGAAATTCGTTTCCGTATACCAACTGCTGTATTTATCGTTTTCAAAACAGAATACATAATTGTATGCAACAAAGTAAACCTTTTGATCCTGAATGAGAATTCTTCTTACTTCACCAAAGTCGGGATACTCAGAGATTATATTATTCGACAAGCTAGTATACGAGAAATTTCCTATTGAATCTTTATGTAAATATCCGAATTCATTATTAGAACCCAGGTATATTTTCCCGGTATCATCCAATTCCAGTGATCGTATCGAAGAGACAAATGGTGTTAGAATGAAATTCCAGGACACACCATCATATTCCATTATCTGTTGGTTGTTGGCAACATACAATAACTTGTTTTTATCCTGCTTAATAGCCCAATTCTGCGGATGGCCATTGTATACTTTAGGGGAATAATTTGTTACAAATGGCATTCCGCTTTGATAGATTCTTTGTGCAGAAACACTTTGCCAGAATATAATTATCAATATTAATAATCGGAATTTCAATAGTACAAAATGTAGTTTATCTTCAAAGTTAATCTTAATATATTTTAAGCGAAAAATTATTTAGTTTTAAATTCTTAATTTTGGAAAAAATATACCAGTATTAGGTTCATCTATTTAATTAACGTTTATGAGATATATTTTAATATTGATATTGGCACTTTTTTCATTTTGGGCATGTAAAAGGGTTGATCAATCGGATAAAAAACAGGAAAAGCCTTGTGATATTGAGTTGACCAGTAGTGAACAAATAACACCGAATTCACAGTATTTGGCTCAGGCTGTTTTGTGGTACCAAAAGTCTGCAGAGCTAAGAGCATTGTATTTACAGGCTTTCAATCTTGCAAAATTGCAGTTGCAAAAATTTACCGGGGAAGGCAATAAAAAACCTGCTGTTGTATTGGATATTGATGAAACAGTTTTGGATAATAGTCCTTATGAGGGATATAGAATTTTGAACGATAAGGAGTATGAGCGCGAGACATGGAACGCATGGGTTGAAAAAGAGAGCGCATATGCAACACCAGGAGCCCTGGATTTTGTTAATTATGCAAAGGAGCTTGGGGTAGAGGTTTTTTATATTTCTAACAGAACCATCGACTTGCTCGAGAGTACAGTCAACAACCTTAAAGAGCTTAAGTTTCCCAACGCCGACGAAAAATTCATTTTATTGAAAGAAAATGATAGCAGTAAAGAATCCAGAAGGCTAAAGGTGTCGGAGAACTATAATATTGTAATGCTAATCGGAGATAATCTTATTGATTTTCACCAGGTTTTTGAAAATAGAGGCGATGATCATGCGTATGCATTGGTAGATTCTATGAGACAGGAATTTGGTTCAAAATTTATTATTCTTCCCAATCCAATGTATGGTTCATGGGAGAAAGATATTTATGGAGATATGGATACGGATGCAGCCCAAAAAGACAGTATCCGGAAGTGTTTCTTGAATTCGTTTCGACCATAAGTTAAAAGGCAATCTCCTTTACATCAATGGAAACAGAGGTAAACCTGCCTTTGTCGTCGGAGCAACTAATGGTAACTTTACCTTCAGTTGGAGAGAAAAATATCCTGTCTGTAGGACTGCCGGATTTGTAAAACGTATTGTTGATATACCAATATGCTTTGCTTACGTCCGGTGCAAAATGTGCTGAAAGCAGTACCTGCATGCTGTCTGTTTCGTTGATATAGTATTCTGTATTGTTGATGGGTGAAGTAATTTTCGGTTCATTTTCTGTAAAAATTCTTTCACAATCCGGGTTGTGATCGGGTATTTTTTGATAACGAATTCCATTCATTTCATAATATGAAATCATTTCTTTTTCATAATTTGGGTATAGAGCTTTTATATATCCACTTTCCGGGAGACATTCACTACAATACGAAATTGATGAGTCTGGTGAAATCCAGACATATCGCATATGTGTACATTCTCTGTTGGTTGATACGAATGGGATGAAATAATCCATTACCTGATTTTTGCAAAATTCGTTTGGAACAAGTCCTGATTCACTACATACATATCTTATATCCAGGCTGTCAGGCATTGTATACCATTGTTTTTTCGATTTGTAATCAATTACATTAAAAATATTAAACAAAAGAGGAGCTGCTGTTTGTGCTCCACTGAGGTCAGGCACTCCATGTCCGGAAAAATTTCCTACCCAGACTCCCACTGTATAGTTTTTATTGTATCCAATACTCCATGCATCTCTTCGGCCATATGATGTTCCGGTTTTCCATGCAACCTTGGGAAGGTTACTTGAGTTTTGCCATTCCAAGGGTAAGTCGGGACGAGTTAGTTGAGTAAGTATTTCTGTTATCATGTAGCTTGCCTGTTTTGAAAGAATTCTTTTCTCTGTCTTTGATGAATCCCCATAAACATAAGAAAGCCTTGAGTACTCTCCTTCATGAGCCAGGGCACAGTATAATCCTGTCAATTCTTCAAGACTGGCACCACATCCGCCCAGAACAGTACTTAGACCAAGATGTTTTCTGTCATGTTTTATGCGCTTGAAGCCTGCTTTGATAAGCCTTTCAACAAAGGGTTTAACGCCCAGTTTATCCAGAACCTTAACTGCAACTATATTCAATGAGTTTGCAAGGGCATATTCAATGCTTACTTTACCGTTGAAGTTTCCATCATAGTTTTCAGGTTCGTACCCATTGAAGCTCACAGGCGTATCCGTAATCTTAAATTTAGGAGTTATAAGTCCTTTGTCCATTGCCATTCCGTACAATAATGGCTTTAATGTACTTCCGGGCGATCGAACTGCAAGGGTGCCATCAACTTGTCCGCCATCATCCGGATTATTGAAATCAGCAGAACCAACATAACTGATGACTTCCCGATTATCATTTTTTACTACAAGAACACAAGCATTTTTGATATTCTGAAAATAGAGTGCTCCAATATATGTTTTAACCAGCTTCTCTATTTCTGACTGAACTTGCATATCAATGTGAGTTCTGATAATAGCACTGTTTGAATATTGGGTTTTTAATCTTCTGGAAAGGTGAGGAATACCGGAAGGTGCCGGTTGACGAAAAGTACTAATCTTTTCATTTAAAGCATCATCCAGATCGTTAGTGTTGAAGATTTGATCATGTCTGAATCGGTTTATCCATTTGTTCCTTTCTCGCGTTAAACGTTGATTATTTCCCCCTAATCGTAGTGATGTGGGTCTATTGGGGATAATTGATAGGGTAATAACTTCCGCAAGACTTAGCTGACTTGGCGCTTTCTTAAAATACAGAACAGAAGCAGATTTAACACCTTCAATATTCCCACCGTATGGAACGAGGTTTAAATACATTTGCAGGATCTCATCCTTTGAGTAATGTAGTTCCAGTTGCAATGCCATGAATATCTCTTTGGTTTTGTTTAGGTATGTTCGTGATTTAGGATTGAGCAAACGGGCTACTTGCATCGTTATGGTTGATGCACCGGATGTTCGCTGACCCTTAATAAGATTGTTGAATGCTGCTCTAGTTACTGATAAGAAGTTTACACCTGGGTGATAATAAAACCATTTATCCTCTTTATTTATGATGGCTTTTTTTAGTTTATCATTAATTTCACTAAGCTCTGTATACATTCTCCATTTATCATCTGATGTGAGATAGGCATGTACAACTGTGCTGTCGTTACTGGTAATGATGGTCGAATATTCAATGTCAATCTCCAGTGGAAAAAAAGCATCTGCAATCAGGAATCTGATAAGCAGAATGGGTATAGTAAAAACCAGTATCAGCCGATATACAGAGAAGAATGCTGATTTTGTCAAAAAATCCATTATACAAAGTTATAATCTTCCTGATTATTATTACATTTATTTCTCTTTAGGATTAATGGAAAATTATTGACTAACAGAATTCCGGATTTTATTTTTTGGGATTCGTATTTTATTAAAATTTCACTATGAAACAACTTACAATTGGTTTGATTGCGCTTGCGCTGATATTTTTATATGCTTGTGGTAATTCTGACAAGGAAATCTCTATTGTTGAGAAAAATTTTGAGAATGAGGTTCCATTAATGGGGAACCTTGAGTTTTCTTTCGATAAGGATGTAGTAGAAGATATTGAATTGAATATATGGGATACCCTTGAATATATAAAGTTTGATCCTGAGCTGAAAGGACGTTTTTTATGGTCGTCAAAGAATACTTTGGTCTTTTCACCGATTCGGCAGTTACAACCATCAACAGAATACAAGGGAAAATTTACAAGTGATTTTCTCAAAGGGAAAGAGTATTCACTTAATGAAGATGAATTTTCGTTCCATACACCTTATTTGTCTGTTCAGACTATTAACGGTTATTGGGCAGAAGTAAAGGAAAATTCAGGTGATGCTTATATTCATTTCTCAGTGATTTTTAATTATGCGGTTAAACCCAATGAACTGGCAGAGTTGCTAAAAGTAGAAATTGAAAATAAAGAGGTAGATTTTACGCTCGAAAGCAATGAAGTAAGTGATGTTGTTACAGTATATGTTCCTGGTATTAAGCCAGAAGATAAGGTTTACCCAGCCAGCCTGACTATCGCAAGTGGCTTGAATGCAGCATATGGAAATATTGCAACAAAGGAGCCTGTGCAGAATGATCTGGAAATTACTTCTCCATTTAAACTATTGATCAATGATTTTCAAACCAATCATAACGGATCAGAGGGAACAATTCAGGTATTTACTTCGCAAAGGGTGGATGATAAAATGCTTAGAGGTTATCTAACAGTTAGTCCCAGGGTGGATTTCGACCTGGAAATAAACGATATGGATTTTATTATCAAAAGTACAGAGTTTGATGTCAGTCAGAAATATGAACTTTTTATCGAAAAAGGTCTAAAAGGTAAGCTTGGAGGTAGTTTGAAATATGATTTTGAACAAGATATATCTTTCGGAAAATTAAAGCCCAGCATTAAATTTCCGGACAAAAAGAGCATTTATCTTTCAGGAAGGGGTAGTAAGAATATTGAAGTGAGCATTGTTAATGTACCAAAAGTGAAGGTGAAAATCACAAAAGTATATGAAAACAACATCATTAGTTTCTTAGGCAATAGGTATTATAGTTATTATGATGATTATTATGAAGATTATTATGATGATTACTATTATGATAACTATTCAAGCCAGGCTTCTAATCTGGGTGATGTTGTATATGAAGAGGAGGTTTGGACAAAAGACCTGGAAAAGAACAATAGAAACAAGTTGATAACACTGGATTTTAAGGATAAAATACCTGAATATAAAGGACTATATGTTGTTAGTGTTGAGTCTACGGAAGATTACTGGATGAAAGCAACAAAGGTTCTTTCTATTTCCGATATTGGTTTGATTGTGAAAGACGGAAAAAATAGTATTTCTGTTTTTGCAAATTCAATTAAGGATGCAACACCTCTCGAGGGTGTTGAATTGCATTTTATTGGTAATAACAACCAGGTTACGGGATCTGCTAAAACAGATGCAAATGGCGTTGCTGTTTTTGATGCAGGGAAATTGCCTGCTGATGGTTTTAATGTAAAACTTGTAACAGCTGTAAAAGGCGGTGATTTTAATTATATCCTCTACAATCAGAGCAGGGTGAACACATCAAAATTTGAGGTGGGAGGAAAATATGAAAACAATTCGGGTTATGATGCTTTTTTGTATGGCGATAGGGATATCTACAGACCAGGAGAAACCATATACATTACAGGAATAATACGGGATTTCAGTTGGAATGTTCCAGGTAAAATTCCTTTGAAAATTATGTTGTTGACTCCCGATGGGAAAACATACAAAACGCATCGAAAAACATTGAATAATCATGGAAGTTTTGAAACATCATTTGAACTTCCTGCTTCTGCAATGACAGGTTCTTATACAGTTCAGGTATATACTTCAACAGATGTGCTGGTTTCAACAAAATGGATTAAGGTTGAAGAGTTTATGCCAGATAGAATCAATGTTACAGTTACGTTGGATAAAGAGCTTGCAAAGCCTCGTGAAGATATTGCTGTTTCTGTGAATGCTGTTAATTTCTTTGGCCCGCCAGCTGCAAACAGAAATTATGAAGTGGAGCAGTCTGTTATGCGAAAATATTTCTATCCGAAGAAGAATAAAGGCTATAACTATTCTTTGCAGGGTATTGACACATATTTCAAAAGGACTCTTCGTGAAGGAAAAACAGATGCTGATGGTAATACAACAGAAATATTTAATGTGCCTTCACATTATGCACATATGGGAATGTTGCAGGCAGATTATTTTGTTACTGTATTTGATGAAACCGGAAGACCTGTTAACAGAAGAAAAACCATCGATATTCAAACTCAGGATGTTTTCTTTGGAATACAATACGATTTCAATTACTACAAAACAGGACAATTGGTAAAAGTGCCAATCATTGCTGTTGATAGGGAAGGCAATGCTCTGAATAATGCTAAAGCAGAGGTTACTCTGATTAAGCATGAGTATAAGACAGTACTAAATAAGTCTGGAAGTTATTTTAGATACCGTTCAGAACATGAAGAGATTGTGCTCGAAAGAAAGGAACTGGAAATCTCAGGGGAAAATGCGAGTTATTCGTTTACGCCAGAATTATCAGGAAAATACGAACTCAGAATATCAGAGCCAGGCGTAAATAGTTACGTGGCTAATACTTTTTATTGCTATGGTTATGGAAGAACTTCTTTTAGTTCATTTAAGGTAAACAATGAAGGAACAATTGATATTGAGCTGGACAAGGAAAAATACATTGCAGGTGATGTAGCCAAAGTGATTATGAAAACACCTTTCACTGGTAAGGTATTGGTAACAGTAGAAAGTGATAAAGTGATGAAGCATTTTTATCAGGAAACCGACAAACGTGCAGTGGCTTTTGATCTGGAGATTACGCCTGATATGGTTCCGAATGTATATATTACAGCTACATTATTTAAACCACATCAGAAAACAGATTTACCATTTACAGTGGCACACGGTATTGTTCCGGTTCTGGTAGAAGATCCGGATAATAAATTACCACTTGAGATTGAAGCAGCCAAACAGTCGCGATCCAGGACAAAACAGACCATTAAGGTTCATTCAAAACCAAACTCTGCAGTAACAATTGCTGTTGTTGATGAGGGTATCTTACAAGTGACTGGATTTAAAACTCCTGATCCATATGGATATTTTTATGGTAAACGAGCGTTGGCTGTGAATAGCTATGATATTTATCCATATTTATTTCCTGAGTTGATATCATCCATTGCTGGTGGTGGTGGTCCAAGCATGGAAAAAAGAGTAAACCCAATGCAGAACAAGAGGGTTAAGCTTCTTGCTTTCTGGAGTGGAATTCTCGAAACCGATGGTGGAGGTGATGCAGAATTTGAAATTGATATTCCTCAGTTTTCAGGTGATTTAATAATTATGGCTGTAAACTATAAAGGAAAAGCTTTTGCTTCAGATTTTACAAATATGAAGGTGGCAGATCCATTGGTAATTAGTACGGCATTGCCAAGATTCCTAAGCCCACGTGATACCATTGAAGTGCCGGTTAGTGTTTCAAATACAACCAAAAACAAAACAGACTGCAAGGTGAAATTAGAAGTTGAAGGTCCTGTTCGTGTATTGGGAAGCAGCAAGCAATCAGTAAAAATACAGCCAAACAGTGAGGGTCAGGTACTATTTAAGGCTGTTGCACAACCAGAATTAGGCGAGGCAAAGTTTATCATTACAGCAGATGGTGCAGGAGAGACATTTTTAAATGAGACAGACATAACTGTTCGACCAGCTTCTCCATTGATTAAGTATAATGGATCCGGTGTTGTTAAGGCTGGTAACACTCAATCTATTAGTATGGATATTGGTAGCTTTATTCCTGCCAGCGTTGATAACAAATTGATTGTGAGCAAGTCTCCATTGATACAGTTTACGGATGACTTGGAGTATCTTGTACGATATCCATATGGATGTGTTGAACAAACAGTTTCCAGTGCTTTCCCACAATTGTACTACAGCGATATTGTAATGGATGTATTCAATGCAGAAGGAAATAAGGAAGTTCCTGCTCATAATGTACGTGCTGCCATAAATAAACTAATGCTTATGCAGCTTTATAATGGAGGCTTAACTTATTGGCCTCAAAACGGAACTGAAAGCTGGTGGGGAACTGTATATGCAGCTCATTTTATAATTGAAGCTCAAAAGGCGGGTTATGATGTTGATCAATCTATGTTGGATAAGATGATGGATTACATGAAAATGAAACTGAAAACGAAAGAAGTCGTTTCATATTACTATAATGGT
>PKSZ01000150.1 GCA_002869425.1 Marinilabiliales bacterium | reverse complement strand
TATTCCCCATCTGTCCTTCAGGCAACCCTACATCCTCTCCACAAGTTTGCAACCGGCTATTTGGATATGTACTTTTCAGATTTTCAATATTTTCTGCTCCCTCTGTATAAATCACATCCGATTTTGATTTATCTCCTATACCCCAGCCATCCAGGATCATTAAAACTACTTTCTTATCCATATTAATTTGATCTTAAATCATACAATTGTGATTGATCTGTTCAATCAATTACAAAGTTAACACAAATATTCATGTATTCTTTTCAATTTCATTTGTCTTCAAAACCATTATTTAGATTAGAATTATTTCATAATTTTTATGAACAACTAAAAACTATTGATGAACAGTATCATTATCAACAATATCCAACATTATATTTTTGTACTTTTGTACAAGTTTGCATTTCTGATTGCCAAATCATTCATGCAATCAACAACCTGAAAAAAACAATAACTGCTTTTGAATTTAATATTATGAAAATTAACAAAGTGCTCCCACTCTTAGTAGTGTATATCCTTACATCATATGCTATTAAAGCCCAAAATGTTGCAATAACAGATGACAATTCTTATAATGCACATTCATCTGCAATGCTCGATGTAAAATCCTTAACCAAAGGTTTTCTGGCACCAAGAATGACTAGTTCTCAAAGACTTGCAATTGCAACGCCTACTGCAGGTCTCTTGGTCTTTGATATCAGTCATGATAGATATTACTTTTTTGATGGTTCTGATTGGATAGATATGTCTTCAGGCTCAGCAGATGGTGCAATCTGGCTAAGATCAGCACCATATACATATACTGCAGACATCAATGATTCAATTGGTATTGGGGTAGATCTCCCACTCCAAAAAATGCACATAAAACATTTTTCTGCAGATATAACAGGAACATCTGGGACCTTCATCCAGGTACAAAATTCAAATGGCTCCTATGGTGTAATGTCCGGAATTAGATTTTGGAATGGCACAACAGTCAATACATCCAAAGGTGGAATTTTCTATCAGGACAGATTAAGTTATGGTAGGGGTGATTTAATATTTGCAAACAGGCCCTTATCTGACATGAATAATGTCACAGCCGACGATGCCAGGCTGGTATTAAAAAGTGAAGGATCTGTTGAAGTTAAAGGATCATCCAATCTGGGAAGCAATGAAGCACTTTTTCATGTACAGAATGCTGATGGAGATACAGTTTTTGCAGTATATCCATACGGTGTAAGAGTTTATGTAAATACCGATCAGGTTAAGGCATCAGGTAGCAAAGGTGGATTTGCCGTAGGTGGTTTTAGTCCGGCTAAAGCAAATGAAGTACAGGACTATTTAAATGTTACACCCGACAGTGTGCGTGTATACATAGACGACTCTTATGTTGACACAAAAGCAACAGGCAGCAAAGGTGGTTTTGCTGTAGGCGGCTTCAGCCCGGCCAAAGGAACAATTACCAATAGTTACCTTTTTGTGCAGGACGATAGCACGAGAGTATTCGTAAACGATTCAACATCTGGGTTTGGTGTTGAAAATATAGAAGGCTCTAACAAACAAAGGATTATGCGACTAACTACGGAAAACTATTTCATTGGTCATGAAAGTGGAATTGCAATTACAGATGCTCAATATAACTCATGTGTTGGTTATAAATCAGGAAATAAACTTACATCTGGTGATAAAAATGCATTTTATGGATATAGTGCAGGCTTAAACAATGATGACGGTTATGAAAATGCATTTTTTGGATATATGGCGGGAAAATCAAATACTTCAGGCTTCAGAAATGTATTCATCGGTCCTGAAGCAGGTTATTCAAATACAACAGGTCGATTCAGTCTTTTCATAGGATATCAGGCTGGTTATCATAACAATGCATGGAATAATGTCTTTCTTGGAAATGCAGCTGGATACAGTAATATTGGTGGTACAGGTAATACTTGCATTGGTAATCAGGCATCTTTTCGTAACGAAGAAGGCAGTTTTAATACAACCATCGGTTGGTGGGCTGGTGTTAATATGGATGGTGGAAGTAACAATTTATATGTTGGTCCGTTGTCTGGGTACAATAACACGTCAGGAAGTAATAATGTTATGCTTGGATACAATACAGGGAATAGCAACTATGGAAGTGGCAATGTTTTTATTGGATGTAATGCCGGATCAGATGAGTCAGGTTCTGATAAATTGTACATAGACAACTCGAATACTTCTTCTCCATTGATTTATGGTGATTTTAGCAGTAACAGGCTTGGTGTTAATGAGGGTTCTCCGGAAAGTGCCTTACATGTATCAAACAACACAAATGCTGCAAGTCAGAAAGGTTTGATTATTGATACAGATGGTGAAGCCACTGATATTCCCTTGCGAATAAGGACAAATACAAGTGCTACTGGCTGGACAGATACAGATACAAAATTTGTAATTTATGGTGATGGAGGCATGCAATTAAATGGCGGTACAACCATAGAGAAAATTCAGGCCGGAACTGCAACAGTAGGCACAAATTCAAGTGGTGGTGTAAAAACCATTACGATTACTTTCCCATCTTCTTTTACAACAACCCCAAAAGTTAATGTCACTGTAAGAGGTCAAAATTATTCAGATGTATTTGCAATCACAACAAGAAATATTTCAACAACATCTGTCCAGGTAAATATTTGCAGGGTTGACAGTCCAGGAGGAATATGGGGACAGAGTTTACAAGTAGATTGGTTTGCTTGGCAGCAATAAATAAATATGCTACAATCAGGCAGGAAACAAATTATTAATAAAATGTAACTAAAATGAGAAAAACACTCCAATTTCTACTAATAGCAGTCCTTATTTCAGCTTTTGGGCATTTGAAAGCTCAAAACGTAGCAATAACCGATGATGCTGGTTATAACGCTGATGCATCAGCGATGCTTGATGTTAAATCAACAAACAAAGGAATGCTGATTCCTCGGCTCACAACTGCTCAAAGAGAGAATATAAATAATCCCGTTGCAGGTTTACTGGTTTATGATTCCACAGAAAATGCCTTTTACTATTATGATGGTCAATCCTGGCTAAACCTAACTTCTGGAACCACAGGTCCTTTATGGGTTAAATCCGGATCAAGGGTTTTCCTGAATGATACAACTGATAACGTCGGAATTGGAACCAAAATTCCGAAAGGAATGCTGGAAGTAAAAGCCGACAATAATATTTCAGATGAAGATCCTATTTTTGGCGTTGTAAATAAAAATGGAGATACTGTACTCGCTGTCTACAATTCTGGTGTTCGCATCAATGTTGAAAATGATCCCGCTAAAGCATCCGGAAACAGAGGAGGTTTCGCTGTTGGTGGTTTTAGCCAGGCCAAAAGTCTTCAAGACGATTATCTTTGGGTTACACCCGATAGTGTAAGAATCTACATCCCTGACTCAATTGGCACAAAAGCAAGCGGAAACAGAGGCGGTTTTGCTGTGGGAGGATTCAGTGTTGCTAAAAACATGACCAACGATTACCTGTTTGTTCACACAGACAGTACAAGAGTTTATGTAGAGGATTCTCTGGGAGGTTTCGGAGTAGGATCAATCAATACTGACAACATTGAAAACCTTGTAGATTTAACTTCGGAAAACTACTTCATTGGACACCACAGTGGCGATAGGGTCACTTCAGGAATTCACAACCAATTCATTGGATATCAGGCTGGTTTCTCGGATACTTCGGGATCATTTAATTCATTTATCGGCTATCAAAGTGGCTATTCAAATGTTGGGGGTCCAAGCTCTGATGATGGTGTTAGAAACTCTTTTATGGGTTTTATGACAGGATATCACAACACCATTGGCCGAGAGAACACATTTATCGGATCTATGGCTGGCTACGGTAACACAACAGGAGACTATAACACAGTAGTTGGTGCTGACGCAGGAATAAACCTTGATGGAGCCAAACAAAACACATTAATTGGAGCTGAAGCGGGAAACCATCTCGCAGCAGGATATGGAAACGTTTTTGTTGGTGTTACATGCGGCTTCTATGCAGATGACTGCAGCTATAATACAATTGTGGGAAATCTAGCCGGACAAAGAATCTCTACTGGTGAACACAATACAAGTCTTGGATACTTATCTGGCTACTACAATCAAACAGGCAATAATAATACCTTTCTTGGAGATATGGCGGGCTATTTTACACAAAGCGATAACAATGTAATGATAGGAAAAAGTGCCGGACAAGGAAACTTTAGCGGAGAAGGAAATGTATTTATCGGGTACAACGCCGGATACAACGAAACAGAATCCAATAAGTTATATATTGAGAACTCCGACAATGATGATGAAACAGCCTTAATTTATGGCGAATTTGATTATAATAAGCTTCGCTTCAATGCCAGTGTTGGCATTAGTACCGCTCCATCCGGAGCCAAACTGCGAATACAACAGACAAGTTCACAATTTTTCAATACAACCTCAGGAGGTATAATCATTCAGGATGGAAACAGCAATACTGGCAACTTCTGGGAAGCGCTATCATATGATGGAAATACAACAAAAGCAAAGCTTGATGACAATGCCAACCTAACCATTGCCGGATACGCAAACTTAAAGAGTAGCTCAACAGGTGTCGCCATGTATGTAAATGGAGATGAGGCACTTTGGTATAATGATACATATTTTAGCTGGGGCTATGGTGGTGCATACAACTATTTCGCCGATGAAGTTGGAATTGCAACTAGCTCTCCATCATACACACTGGAAGTTAACGGCTCTGCAGGTAAACCTGGCGGAGGAAGCTGGAGTAACAGCTCAGATATCAGGCTCAAAGATATCAATGGTGATTATTCAAAAGGATTGGAAGATATTTGCAAGCTAAACCCGGTTCAGTTTAATTACAAAAAAAACAATCCCAGACATCTTCCCAGTGATATACAATACGTTGGCTTTATAGCCCAGGATGTTCAAAAAGTATTCCCTGAAGCAGTTAATAAAGGCGAAGATGGCTATCTGGATTTTAACATGCATTCAATTAATGTTGCATTGGTTAATGCTGTAAAAGAATTGAAAAAAGAAAATGAAGAATTGAAAAGAGCCTTAAACGAACAGGAAAAAAGCTTCAGAGCTGAAATTGATAAAATTCACGAAACATTAAATGCTTCTACACTAAATAAGGAATAACGAACTGAATTCTTCCTTTACCAAAAATTGCATTATGAAAAGAATATCCATCTTACTCCTACTCGCTGTTTTTAGTCTTATCTCTCAAGCTCAAAATATTGCAATAACAGATGACAACGGATACTCCGCAGACAATTCAGCAATGCTCGATATCAAGTCTAACTCAAAAGGAGTTCTTATTCCCAGATTAACCAGTTCACAAAGAACATCTATCAGCAATCCTGCCAATGGCTTGCTGGTTTATGACACCAACGATAACTCTTTCTACTTCTACACCAATGGTAACTGGATAAATCTTATAGCAGAAGGAGACATATGGAGCAAATCTGGCAATTACATATATACCTCTGACACCATTAACAAGGTTGGAGTAGGGACAAAAAATCCTCTGGGCAAACTGGAAGTTATTGCTGATCCCTCTATCTCTCCGGAAGAACCGATATTTGAAGTACTAAATGCGGTCGGAGATACTGTTTTTGCAGTTTATCCCCACGGTGTTCGTATTTATGTTTCAGAAGAACCAGCTGTTAAAGCCAGTGGCAACAGAGGAGGCTTTGCGGTTGGCGGTTTTAGTCCAGCCAAAGGAGAACCTCAAGAGTATTTTAGGGTAACAAGAGACAGCGTTAGGGTTTATATTGATGACGATTATATTGATGCAAAGGCATCGGGTAGCAAAGGAGGTTTTGCGGTTGGTGGTTTCAGTACAGCAAAGGGAGACCTAACAAATAATTATCTTTTTGTTCAGGATGACAGTAGTCGGGTATGGACAAACAGTACAGGTGGTTTCGAAATCAGAGACTGGCAAATGGGATCAGCAAACTACTTGGATCTTACACCTGATAATTATTTTATCGGCCATGAAAGTGGTATGAATACCTATTTTGGCTACCACAACTGTTTTATAGGATACCAGTCGGGCAAAGAAAACCTGGGCGGTTCATACAACTCATTTGTTGGGTATCAGGCAGGTTTAAACAACCAAAATGATTACAACTCTTTCTTTGGATACAAAAGTGGGATGAATAATGCTAACGGTACCCAAAATACATTTATGGGATTTGAGAGTGGGGTTACAAACTCTTCAGGTAACTACAATACTTTTCTGGGAAACGAAGCCGGCCATAATAACACCATAGGAGGTTACAATGTATTCATTGGTCATCAGGCAGGCTATAGCAATACAGATAAACAGGGTCAAATATTCATTGGATATAAAGCTGGTACAAACACCATAACAGGTGATGATAATACATTTCTTGGCAACGAAGCAGGTAGAATGAATTCATCAGGATCAGACAATACTTATATTGGATCCACAGCAGGTAGCGGTTGCAATGGAAGCTATAATGTCTTTCTTGGATCAGGTGCTGGCTATCAGGAAACAGGATCGCACAAACTATACATTGCCAACGACTGGTCACAAACCAGTGTCAGTGCTTTAATATATGGCGAATTCGACAACCAGATATTGAGAGTTAACAATAAACTTGGAATTGGAAAATACCCAGTAGAAACATTAGATGTGAATGGAGGCATAAGGATTGGCACAACATCTCTATCCAATGCAGGAACAATTCGCTGGACAGGAACAAATTTTGAAGGTTACAATGGTTCCGCATGGCTACCCTTTTATTCATACTGGACACAAAATGGCACAGACATTTTCTATAACAATGGCAAGATCGTAATTGGAACCAATAGTCCGGGGAATAAACTTGCCGTGTACGATTTGCAAGCAAGTAACGACAATCCTGCAATTCATGCAGCACACAATGTTACAGACAATTATGGTGTAGCTATAAAGGCAGAATCAAAATGGAAAACACTTTGGGCAATTACAACCAACGATGCAACAGGTTCTGCTTATGGTCTATATGCCAATTCATCGGGCACATCAACAGCAGATATTTACGGTGTTTACACTGCAGCTAGTGGAACAGGAACAGGCTCCCACATTGGTATTTATGCTTCAGCAAGTGGTAGCGGAACAAATTATGCAGGTTTTTTCAGTGGGAATGTACATGTTAACGGAACACTTTCAAAATCAGCAGGTTCATTCAAAATTGATCACCCACAGGATCCGGAAAACAAATACCTGTCTCACTCATTTGTTGAAAGTCCCGACATGAAAAATGTTTACGATGGAACAGTTATTCTCGACAGTGAAGGCAGGGCTACTATTACACTACCTGGCTACTTTGAAGCGCTTAATAAAGATTTTAGATATCAACTAACAAGCATTGGTGCTTATGCCCCCATTTATATTGATCAGGAAATTAGTAACAACCAGTTTTCGATTGCAGGAGGAACCAGTGGAATGAAAGTTTGCTGGCAAGTAACAGGCTCAAGAAAAGATCCTTATGCTGTACAGCACCCTATAATCGTTGAAGAGGATAAACCTCAAAACGAAAGAGGAAAATATCTCAATCCTGAGCTATACAATGAACCCGGAGATAAAGGAATAATAAATGCAACAGATTGTAAATAAGATTGCATTTCATTTACTTTTGCAGAATTAATAAAAATTATCTCCTCTTCTCCATTTTCTTTATTTCATAAATCTATTGTGGAAGACTCATCATTAATTGGTAAAACCCTCGTTTTACTTGATGAAAAGTGCTTATATCTTGATTATTAATGCAACAAAAATTCGTATATTTACATCAATAGTACATATACTAACATATTAAAATAAAGAGAGTTATGGTAATTAAATACTCCGTTGCTTGTTTTATGGTGCTTTTCATGTTTCTTAGCACTCTGTTAAATGCTCAGAATGTGGCTATTACAGATGACAATGGCTATACTGCAGATGAATCTGCAATGCTGGATGTGAAATCAACAACCAAAGGTTTATTGGTTCCCAGGCTCACTACTAACCAACGAATTTCAATTGCTAATCCTGCTCAGGGACTGCTTGTATTTGATACAGATCTGAATGAATTTTACTTCAGACAAGATACAACCTGGTATAATCTAACGCATGGAACCCCAAGTGGCCTCTGGGGACAAGATGGAAGTATGGTGTTTCTTAACGACACAACTTTCCAACTGGGAATTGGCACAAAAACACCTGCAGGTAAGTTTGAAGTAAAATCTGATCCAAGTATAACGCAGGAAGAACCCATCTTCGGAGTTGTAAACAATAATGGAGATACAGTTTTCGCAGTGTATCAGGGAGGCGTTAGAATAAACGTTGATGATAGTCCTAGCAAAGTATCCGGGAATAAAGGCGGTTTTGCTGTTGGTGGTTTCAGCCAGGCAAAAGGTGGCCCTATTGGAGAATATATGTGGGTTACTCCCGATAGCGTTAGAATATACATTGAAGAATCAGATGGTTCAAAAGCAACAGGTAGCAAAGGAGGATTTGCTGTTGGCGGTTTTAGTCCGGCAAAGAATTCTCTAACCTACGAATACATGAGGGTTTGCGATGACAGTATCAGAATGTGGATTGACGAATCAGGACCCGATAAAGCAACAGGAAGTAAAGGAGGCTTTGCTGTTGGAGGATTCTCAGATGCAAAAGGCGTTACAAATGACTATTTAAATATTTCAGGAGCAGATTCATCTGAAGTAATCAATCCTTCAGAACCAAGAATCCTTTGGTATCCTATCAAAGAAGCTTTTATGGCAGGACAGGTTCTTGTTCAGGATCCTGACAGTGTAGGTTCCTATTCATGGGCTTCTGGATATGAATCTAAAGCAGTTGGAAACTACTCACAAGCATTGGGTAACAGCGCAAGATCTTTTGGCACAAATTCTACTGCAATAGGGAACTTTGCAGATGCAAGAGGATCAAACTCTTATGCGTTTGGAGATGAAGCCCTGGCCACAGGAACCGGCTCATATGCATTTGGTTCGGTTGGCAGAGATACTTCAGGGGTTTCTACAGGAAATCCAACACTGGCAGCTGGAGATTATTCAATGGCTATTGGACTTGGAGCAGCTACAACAAGATCTGGAGCACTCGCACTGGGCGTTAACACTCTGGGCGATGGTAAAAACTCTGTTGCATTGGGAGACGAATCAACTACTACAGGAACCAGTAGTATTGCAATGGGATACGGAAATATCGCAGCAGGAACAAGATCAACTGCAATAGGATCAGAGTCTGAAGCATACTGCACAAATTCCATATCTATTGGCTATAGCAACCTTGCTGGAGCAGGGGATGCCATGCATTTTGTAAAAGGCTACTCTCTTGCATTGGGATTTGATAACACTGCATTATCTTATGCCTTGACTTTTATGCCGTTAACAAGATTTGCATCTGTTGCTATTGGTAGAAATGTTTCAACAGATGGTAAAGATGCTTTTGGTTTTGGTAGTGGTATAGATGTTCAGGCAGATAACGTTATGGCATTTAATATTAGTGGGTCAACAGTTAGTTATACCACTGACGATGTATATTCATTTATGGGTGGATCCGTAGGAATTGGAACTACATCTCCAGATGCAACACTGGATGTAAAAACAAACTCGTCAGGATATGCCATTCACGTTGAAGAATATTCAGGTGGAGAAGAATGGCAAATAGGAACTGCAAGTAGTGGCAATATGAATTTTTATGATGGAACAACACACAGGGTTACTTTTGAAGATAATACCGGGGATATTGGCATCAACGAATTATACCCTGCTTGCGATATTCATATCAAACAAGACAATGATTTACATGCCATCCGTATGGAGAATTCCGACAATTCAAACTATTGGGAAATTGGAAGCGGTAGCGGAGCCAATAAATTCATCTTCTCATACAATGGTACAGTTATGTCAAGAATTGATGATGCAGATGGTTCATATGACGTTGCTTCTGATAAAAGATTAAAACAGGATATTGAACCTGTTGGAGAAGTGCTGGATAAAGTACTTCAACTAAAACCTTCTAAGTTTTATCTTAAATCAAGTGATAAAAAAGATCCAAAGTCTTATGGTTTTATCGCTCAGGATGTTGAAGACTTATTTCCTGACCTAATAAACACTTTCTATTTACCAAACGACAAAACAGAATATAAAGGTTTGTCATACGACGATTTCTCAATCTTATCCATTCAGGCCATTATCGACTTAAACAAAAAACTGATGACTGAAGTAAATAAAAAAGAAAGTCAAATCAATAATCTAAAAGCAGAAAACGATAAAATGAAAGAACGTTTTGATAGTCTGGAAAAGACTGTACTAAAACTACAGGAAACACTGGAACAATCAGCGTCAAAATAAACACAATGAAAAAAATAATTCCAATATTAATATTCTTATTGTTTTCATCTGCTATAATTGCCCAAAACGTAGCAGTTACAGATGACGATTCACATATTGCCGATCCTTCTGCTATGTTGGATGTATATTCTACAGATAAAGGCTTGCTCATTCCAAGACTAACATCTGGACAGCGCACAGGCATTGCCAACCCCGTTCAGGGACTTATGGTTTTTGATACGGATCAGAATGCATTTTACTTTTACGATGGAGGACAATGGATTGGCCTTTCGAATATGGGCGATATCTGGTCAAAAAATGCAAATAATGTTTTCACTACTGATGCAGTTAACAAAGTGGGTGTTGGTACTTCTGCTCCTATTGGAAAACTCGAAGTAAAAGCAGATCTGGGCATTGGTATTGATGATCCAATTTTTGAAGTATTAAACTCCGATGGTGATACAATTTTTGCAGTATATTCCAATGGTGTTCGTGTAAATGTTCCTAACGACCCTGCGTTAAAAGCAACAGGAAGTAAAGGCGGTTTCGCTGTAGGAGGCTTCAGCCCGGCAAAATCAGAAGTACAGGAATATCTGAGGGTTACACCGGATAGTGTTCGCGTTTATATCGATGATGAATACACAGACGCAAAGGCAACAGGAAGCAAAGGTGGTTTCGCGGTTGGAGGCTTTAGCCCGGCCAAAGGAAGTATTACCAGCAACTACTTGTTTGTTCAGGATGATAGTACAAGGGTTTTTGTAAGCGACTCAACTTCAGGTTTTGGTGTAGAAAACATTGAAGGTGGAACCAAGCAAAGAATCATGAGGCTAACCACAGAAAATTACTTTATTGGACATGAGTCCGGAGTGGTAAATGATGGTGGATACTATAATTCTTTTTTGGGTTATCATGCAGGTGCTGCAAATATAACAGGTGATGAAAATGTTTTTGTTGGCTATA
>PKSZ01000247.1:1952-2428 GCA_002869425.1 Marinilabiliales bacterium | reverse complement strand
ATGGTATTGCAAGAAAATATGGAGGAACTGGTCTTGGATTATCTATTGCAAAAGGTTTTGCTGAATTAATGCATGGAAGTATTCATGTAGAATCAGTTTTGGGCAAAGGTTCTGTTTTTTATCTTGAAATACCTGCTAAATCTTTTAAAGAAAAAAAGAAAACAAAAAATACAAACCTGCAAAATATCATTGGCATAACACAAGAAATGACATTTCTAATTGCAGAAGATGAATACTCAAACTTCATATATTTGTATGAATTGCTGGATGGGGATAATGGCTCGATAACTCATGTTGAAACAGGCCGTAAGGCGTTGGAATTAATACAATCAGGAGAATCTTTCGATTTTATTTTAATGGATGTAAAGATGCCGGATATGGATGGACTGGAAGCAACCAGAAAAATAAAATCGATCAACCCTGAACAAAAAATTATTGTACAGACAGCATATGCAACAGAGAATGATAAAGCATTA
>PKSZ01000247.1:0-1945 GCA_002869425.1 Marinilabiliales bacterium | reverse complement strand
TAGCGCTTCAGGCAGGTTGCGACGCATATATTGCAAAACCCATTAAACAAGCACAGTTTTTCCAATTATTGAATAAACTGAATTAATCGGTCGTGTTAACAGGTTGATTTCATTTATAAGGCATTCTGAGGAAACAGTTATACTTGTTTATTTTATTATCAAAAGAACATATTGTTTACTATTTGTAAAATCTAAAAATGTTTATAGATTTGCAGCGATTTGCACGAGAAAACATATCGAAAATATAAATGATACTTTTTGCTTATGATTAATAAAATTAAAGCTGTATTTATTCTAATAATCAGTGTTTTATTGATATTGCTAAATGCTTGTGAAAAAACAGAAGAAAGTACTGTTCCAGAAATTTGGTTCAAAACAGGAGAGGTATATGCTCAAAATGATGATACTGTTGAAGTTGGGTATCCTTTGAATTTTGGAGTACAAGCCAGAAGTACTGAATCCATGATTACAAATTTTGTAATAAAAAAAGTCTTTGCTGATGGAAGTTACAAGGTAGCAATGGATACAGGTTTGTATGCAATGACTTTGAATATCGACAAAACATTTTATCAGGGAGTAGAAGATGTAGTTGAATGGACTTTTTCGGTTATGTGTAAGAATAGATTGTCAGCGCATGCTCATATGAAAATAAATAAAGATCCCAATTCGCAATTTGGAGGGGTTGTTTTTTATCCTTCAATAACAATGGGTTATCAGCAAAATATTGAGTTTGGGCAATTTTTGGATTTAAATGAAGGAAAAGTTTATTTTGAGGATTCAGCAGAGATAAATCAATCAGCAATTGAGCTCTTAAGTTATTATATTGAAGAAGATGATTTACCTTCTCCTGTTTTTTCATCTGCCGGCGAATATGATAATTATAGCACCGAGGCAAGTGGTTTTTATCCTTCAATACAGAATTGGTCAACCAGAAATTATACTTTATGGGATATTAGTGTAGATAATGATCCCGTTTCGGTTAATGATTTTGATAATTGTCATAATGATAGCCTGCTTATTGTGAGCTACCATGATGTATGGGGAAAAAAGAAATTCAAATGGGCTACAGAAGGCCGTGTTATTCCTTTTCAACGAGCCAATGGAAAAAAAGGTTTGCTTAAGGTAATCAGGGCAGATGAAACAGAAACAGGTTCAATAGAATTTGCGATAAAAATGCAACTATAACACAATCAATAACAATTAAAAAACATGTCTATGAAAAAAGGATTACTTTTTATTTTTATGGCTATTATTATGGCAAATATTGTTTATGCTCAACGGGATACCATTGCCGGATGGACTTTCCCTACTGGCGTTGATACAGTGGATATTTATACCAATATGGGGATTGCAGACAATGAGGGCAGGTATATTTCTGCAGAAGATACAACAGAATGGCCAAATACAGTCCAAAGAGATGTTTATTGCACCAATGGTGTTTCAAGTGGTGATTATGCAGCAACTGCAGTAGGCTGGGACGGAGGTGCAAATGCGAAACTTTGGTCAATAAAGTTCAAAGCCAATGGTTATGAAAGTCTTCAGGTTTCATCCAAACAAAGATCCGGTGGCAGCAATGCCGGACCCAAGTACTGGAAAATTCAGTATCGTTTAAGTGGTGAAGAATGGGCTGATGTTAATGCCGGTGAAATTAATGTAGCTAATGATTGGACCACAGGTGTTATCAGTGAACTTGACTTACCAGCCGATCTTGATAATCCGGGAACAACCTCTATTTATATCCGTTGGATTATGGTATCAGATAGTAGTATTTCACAAACTTTAGTGGACGTGAATGGTACTTCTAAGATCGATGATATCATCATTACAGGTGTGCCTGTTCAAACAAATCCTGTTGATCTTGGTGATACAATTGCAGGATGGACATTCCCAACAGGTGTTGATACAGTAGATATTTATGCAAATGCAGGCATTGCATTGAATGATG
>PKSZ01000317.1:1956-2937 GCA_002869425.1 Marinilabiliales bacterium | reverse complement strand
TGATACGTAATTTCAACTTCACAAATTTCAGGAAACTTCCACCCTTTGGGGATAACTTTAGTTAAAGCCTTCAATACAAAATGAACCTCCTCATTTGTATCCTTCAACAATTCATCAACCTCGTACAAACAGGATAATTCCTTTGCCCTTTCTTCCAAACCAGATGATAATACTTCCTTTTCGTTACTCATCATTTAACATTAAGAAACCAAAAGTACGGATTATACTTCAAAAACTGAATTGACAAATCTCAAAATTTATCTTGAGAACTATCAATTTAGAAATGTGGTTTTGAGTTGAAGGTTTTCTTTGTGGAGATTTTGAAGCTCCATACTTTTACATCGTGAAACTGATTATTGAATTATAACTTAAATATTTGTACCATGAACGTTGAAAAAATAATGACAGACCTAGAACAGAAAAATCCTGGTGAAGTAGAATACTTACAGGCTGTTCACGAAGTACTCGAATCAATCGTTGATGTTGTAAACGAAAATCCTCAATTTGAAGATTCAGGAATTATTGAAAGAATCATTGAGCCTGACAGAGTTTTAATGTTTAAAGTACCTTGGGTTGACGACAATGGCAAAGTACATGTAAACAGAGGTTACAGGGTTCAGTTTAATAATGCTATTGGACCATACAAAGGTGGATTACGTTTTCACCCAAGTGTTAACCTAAGCATTCTTAAGTTTTTAGGATTCGAGCAAATTTTCAAAAACAGCTTAACAACACTACCAATGGGAGGTGCTAAAGGTGGTTCTGATTTCAATCCTAAAGGAAAATCGAACAATGAAATTATGCGTTTCTGCCAGTCATTCATGCTTGAATTATGGAAACTGATTGGTCCTGAAACTGACGTACCTGCAGGAGATATTGGAGTAGGTGGTAAAGAAATTGGATTCCTATATGGAATGTACAAGAAACTTGCTTCTGAGCACACAGGTGTTCTTACAGGAAAAGGTCTTAACTGGGGTGGAT
>PKSZ01000317.1:0-1947 GCA_002869425.1 Marinilabiliales bacterium | reverse complement strand
ATTCGTCCTGAGGCTACAGGTTTTGGTGCTGTATATTTTGCAGAAGAAATGCTTAAAACAAAAGGCGAAAGCTTTGCTGGTAAGACAGTTGCAGTTTCTGGTTTTGGAAACGTTGCATGGGGTGTTGTACAGAAAGTTAATGAACTTGGTGGTAAAGTAGTTACTCTTTCAGGCCCTGACGGATACGTTTATGATCCTGAAGGGATTTCCGGTGAAAAAGTAACATTCATGCTTGAGCTTCGTGCTTCTAACCAGGATATTGTTAAGCCATATACATATGAATATCCTGAAGCTCAATTCTATCCAAACAAGAGACCATGGGAAGTTAAGTGTGACATCGCTCTTCCTTGCGCTACACAAAACGAATTGAATAAAGAAGATGCACAAATACTTGTAAATAATGGTTGTGTATGCGTTAGCGAAGGAGCCAATATGCCTTCTACTCCTGAAGCTGTTGAAATTTTCCTTGAGAACAAGATTCTTTACGGACCTGGAAAAGCTGCAAATGCAGGTGGTGTTGCAACATCAGGACTTGAAATGTCACAAAACGCACTTAAAATGAACTGGTCATCAGAAGAAGTTGACGAGAAACTTCACAATATCATGATAAATATTCATGAAGCATGTACTCGTTACGGAAAAGATGATGATGGTTTTGTGGATTATGTGAAAGGAGCTAATGTTGCTGGTTTTATTAAAGTTGCAAATGCAATGTTAGATCAGGGTATCTTATAGTTAGTTGTTTATATATTACTTTTTGCTTTTATTTAAAAAGCTGCTTCGCATGGGGCAGCTTTTTTCATTTTCGCTTTATGAAAATAAAATCACCACCTTCATCACCAGTGTTTTGAATGGTTCCATACTGGGGAACATTTGGAGAATTATTGATTACAGCCATTCGAATTGAAGAAAAAAGTTGCTCTCCAGACAAATAATCATTGATATTTTCATTTAAACGATTCAATATATAGTGAATAAAAACACTCTGATCTGGAACTTCCTTTAATGTACCACTCGTTATAGCCTTTCTGCTGGGCATATTGTAAAGTTTTTCTACAGATTTCAAATCTTTAAATGCAGCTCTTGTTCGAAATATCCCTCCACTAAAACAAGCATCTGCTAAAAGCAATATATGCTTGGCTTTAATCGCTTTTAAGTAATTGGTTAAATCTGTATTGGGCATCCAGTTTACAGGATTATCTTTGTCTGCATCAACAGGCAACCAATATCCTGTGCTCATTTCTTTGTCCCACAAACCATGTCCTGCATAAAAAATCAGTAGATTATCAACATCGCTAACCTTTGTTCTTAATGAATGAAGTGCGCCAATTATTTCTGCTTTTGTTGGGTTTTGAAGGAAAATAACATTCTCCCGATCAAAAGTATATTTTTCAACCAAAACATCAATCAATTTCTGTGCATCCTGGATGGGAAAAGATAAATCAGCAATTCTGTCATCTTCATATGTTTGTGAAGCAATCACCAATGCATGATAAACAGACTCTGTTAGCTGAAAGTCTATGGTTCTTGAGCTTTCTTCCGTTCCTTCAGGAGTTGAAACAACTATAGACACAGTATTTTTTCCTTCTTTCAGGTTAACCTCTCCTTTAATTGTAAAGCTGCATTCCCCACGACTGGCTTCTGTATTATTCATTTCCTTAAAAACTGTTCCATTAACCACAAGCTTTATAGCACTTACCTGCTCAGCTTTAATACAAACATCAATGGTATATTTACTAAAAGGAACCTTTACATATGGCTGAGAAGGCTCATTCCAGACAATGTATTTACTTTTCTCCTCAAGACTTCTATCCTGCACCAATACATTTCGTGAAACTATTAAGGTTTTATTGCTGGTATTTCCGTATTCATCAGTTGCTTCTATTGAAATAAAATTATCGCCTTCAGTTAGGTTTAGTTGAATTGACAACATACCTTTGCTATCCT
>PKSZ01000017.1 GCA_002869425.1 Marinilabiliales bacterium | reverse complement strand
TGTTGTAGTATTTTTAGGCTCCGATATGGCTTCATACATTAGTGGTCAAACGATCAACGTTTGTGGTGCAATGCAAACCTAGTTTAAATGATTGAAAATAATTAATATGGGTTTAGTTACAGAGCATTCACTGTGGCTTGGAATTTTCTGCATAATTTCAGCAGGATTCTTTGCCTGGTGGCTCTACAGGAAAGATAGAAGATTTCATGGACTAGAGTTGTGGAAGATACGATTGATGGCTGCTTTTAGATTTACAGCCATCTTTCTTATTTCTTTTTTCCTTCTAAATCCAATGATTAAAGCTCTTACAAGATATATTGAAAAACCTATTGTTATTGTTGCGCAGGACTTTTCAGAGTCTATCATAATGTCTAAAGATTCTGTTTATTACAAGGATAAATATCTTAAAGATCTACATCAATTGGTTAATGATCTGGGTCGGGATTTTGATGTTATTACTTATTCATTTGGTGAAAAGGTTGATCAGGGAATTGACAGTAATTATAGCCGTAAAACAACTTCTTTTGATCCCCTGTTCAGGAAAATAGAAGGAAGTTTTTCAAATAGGAACCTGGGGGCAGTTATTCTTGCTTCTGATGGTATTTTTAATAAAGGTGCTAATCCCATATTCATGGCAGAAGAACTGGGAGCAAAATTATACGCTATTCCTTTAGGCGACACAATTCCACAAAAAGATTTGATGATCGCTGATGTATTTTATAATGATATGGCTTTTTTGGGGAATAATTTTCCGGTAAAGCTAAAAATAAAAGCGGATTATCTTAAAGGAGAAAAATCCCGATTAAGTGTATCACGAGATAAAGAAGTTTTATATTCTGAGGATTTAGAATTGTCTTCTGATCACGAATTTATAACGCTTGATTTAACACTTCCTGCGGATAAACCTGGCCTTCAAAGATATTACCTTAAGCTTGAACCGATTAAGGATGAAAGAAGTATTCAGAATAATCAGGCTGTTATCGTTATTGATATTATCGATCAGAAGCAGAAGGTGTTAATCCTTGCTGATGGTCCCCATCCGGATGTTGGCGCAGTCAGAAGGGTTCTTGATGGAAACCAGAATATAGAAACAGATTATATTGAGTATACTAAATTTGATGGTAATGTTGATGGGTATAATTTGCTTGTATTGTTTCAGTTACCTTCTGGTGCGCAGTCTGCAACTTCTTTATTTGAAAGTATTAATTCCCGTAACATTCCAGTATTGATGGTTATGGGAAATAAAACGGATATCAAAAAGTTTAATGCCTTGAATTTTCCATTGAATATTCAATCTCGAAAAAGAAGTACAGACCAGAGCAAGCCCGGTTTGAATAAAAATTTTACAGCATTTACTGTGTTGGATGATGCGGTTGAAATATCCAAATATTTACCACCGCTTGAATGTCCTTTTGGTAATTATAAAGTTCCGGCAAATGCAGAAGTATTGTTTTTTCAGAAAATTGGCAGTGTAGAAACCAGTAAACCATTGTTCCTTTTACACAGGGAGGGTGAACAAAAAATAGGCATTATCTGTGGAGAAGGAATTTGGAGATGGCCATTAATATTAAACGCAGAGTACGGAAACCAGGAATTTTTTAATGATATTATTAACAAGACAGTTCAGTTTCTTTCGTTAACGGTTGGTAAGGATAATTTTGTTGTTAAATCCAAGCGAATATTTAATGAAAATGAGAATATAGAGTTCAATGCTGAATTGTATAACAATACTTTTGAAATGGTAAATCAGTTCCCTGTTAGTTTAACCATAACAAACTCAAAAGGAGATGAATTTCTTTATTCATTCAGGCAGACACATAATGCTTATACTCTGGATGCAGGTGCATTTCCTCCGGGTGATTACACTTATGCTGCTTCGGCTGAGCTGGGTGATGAAATGAAAATTAAGAAAGGTGCTTTTTCAGTAATCCCGATCAATATAGAGGCCTCTGCTATCGTTGATGATCANGGTATGTTGAGTCGTTTATCTGGTGTTACAAATGGCCGCTTATTAAGAACTGATTCCTTGAGTTCAATTCCACAAATATTAAGAAATGATGACGAAATTGCATCGGTTTCTTACACAGAAAAGAGCCTGATTGATTTGATAAATATTCGTTGGCTGTTTTTTGTTATATTAGCCTTATTAACAGTGGAGTGGTTTATGAGAAAATACCTTGGCAGTTATTAATTTAGGTGATGAAAAATAGAATATTTTTGTTCATATTCTGTGCTATTTCAATTGTTTCTGCTTTTGCATCAACAGTAGAGATTGATAGCCTGCAACAACTACTAGAAAATACAGATACCAATAATGAACGACGACCACTTTTGATGAATCGTCTTAGTGAGGCATACTTGCAAATATCTCCTGATATTGCAGAGTCATATGCAATGAATGCATTGAATGAAAGTAGAAAACTAGATGATAAGAAAGAGGAAATTGTTGCGCTTAATAATCTTGCACAAGCTTATTTTTATCAGGGAATCTATAACTTATCTCAACAATATCTGAATGACGCAGAAAAGTTGGCCAGAAATAGTAATTTACATGAAGAATATATCAAAACCTTATTGAACAAAGGACAGTTTTACCTTAATAAGAGTGATTATGCCAGTTCAATGAAAGTAATGGAACAATGTCTTTCTCTTTCAGAAAAATATGATTACCAGGAAGGTATCATGCAAGCAAAGAATAATATGGGAAGAATCTATTATAATAAAGGTTTAAACTCAGAGGCCATAAAATCTTATAATGAAGCTATTGAAATAGCACAATCTACGGAAAACTGGTATGAGTTGGCCTCTCTGTATAATAATATAGGATTAGTATATGATCATCTTGCGGAATATGAGAAGGTTATTAACTATTATGAAAAAGCAAAGAAGATAGGTGAGAGATTGGGTGATGATTATTTATATTCAACGGTTTTGATAAATATTGGTATTGTTTATTCCAATTGGGGTGATTACGACAAAGCGCTGGAGTATTATATGCAGTCGCTGAAGATTGCAAAAAATCTAAGTGATCAGCGAATTCTTGCCAGCTTATATGTGAATCTGGGCATTGCATATAATAAAATAGGACAGAATAAACAAGCTATAGATTATTACACAAAATCTTTAGCGATGTTTAAGAAAATTGGTAACAAAAAAGGCTATGCCAATACATTAAATTGGATCGGAATATTACATCTTGAAGGGAAGGATTACGAGAAGGCAAAGAATTATTTAGAAAGTGCCTTGATTGAAAATATGGAGGTGGATAATACTATAGGTGTAATCAGTTCATTATTAAATTTGGGTACTGTTTATTTGGAAGAGGGAAAACCCCAAAAGAGTATGGAGTATCTCACCGAAAGTTTTCAACTGTCTAAAAAGATTAAACATAAAGAATTTATCCGGGATAATTATTTTTTATTCAGTGGT
>PKSZ01000631.1 GCA_002869425.1 Marinilabiliales bacterium | reverse complement strand
GCTACCTGAGCGCACTTTTCTCGAAAAGATATTTCTGTTACATGAGGAGTTGCATCGTCCTGAAGAGAAAAGGAAGGTGGAGAGATACAGCAGGCATCTATATGATATTTACAAGATCTCTCAAACTAAGTTTGCCGATAGTGCAATTAATAACAATGCATTATATCAGACAATTGTCGAGCACAGATTCCTTTTTTTGAAAATGGGAGGTGTTGATTATAATTTACTCCAACCTCAGAGAGTAAATTTCATACCGCCTGGAGAGGTATTGTCAAAATGGGAAAGTGATTACAAGACAATGCAAGAACAAATGATTCATGGTGACTCACCAAGCATTGAAGAGCTAATTGGTATATTGAAAGAAATGAATAACAAAATCAATGGTCTTGGGTGGAAGATGGATGTCATTTTTAAGAAATGAGATAGAAGGAAATCCGGTGTGAGATCAAAATGGTCTGGGACACTCGTCCCAGACATATATCATTAAATGACAGTATCTTAAGAATGTGCAATTAAACAATGTAAGCTCAATGTAAGCCAGAAAAACAACAATTTGTAATATTTTCTAAAAGTAGTATTTTGTTAGTTGTTGTCATAGAGAAAGATACAGAGTTTTTATGTAAGCCAAAAAAACAATAATTGCAGGTTTTTCTGCGCTAATTCGAGAGATTAAATATCAGTCCATTGATATAAAAACAAAGTAAAAGTATCAATGCATTGACATTAATTAACGATTTTACTATATTTGCATTGATAAATAAGGCAATTATGGAAAGACTAATTCAGAAATTCTACGAGAAGTATGCAGCTACCCAAACAGAAACAGTAAGGGATATCATTCATAAGATTGATTGGACTAACCGGTTTGTTGGAATTAAAGGGAGCCGTGGTGTGGGGAAAACAACCTTGATACTTCAATATATCAAGCTGAATTATAAGGCAGATAATACTGTCTTATATGTTAGCCTTGATAATCTGTATTTCACGGAAAATAATCTGTACGATTTGGCAGACCAGTTTTATAAAAAAGGTGGAAAGCTATTGGCAATAGATGAAGTTCACAGATATAGGAACTGGGCAATAGAGTTGAAGAATATCTACGATGATATGCCGGAGCTGAAGGTGGTCTTTACAGTATCATCACTTTTGCATTTATACAAAGCAAAGGCGGATCTCAGCAGAAGAGCTGTTATGTATAATATGCCAGGGTTATCATTCAGAGAGTTTATAAATTTTGAAACCGGAAGCAGCTACAAAGAGATCTCTTTTGAAGAAATACTGGAGAATCATGTTGAGATGGCAATGGAGATCTCAAAGAATATAAAGCCATTGGAATACTTTGACAAATACCTGAGATATGGCTATTATCCATTTTATCGGGAGAACATTGATTCATTCAACCAGAAATTGAGTGAGATTGTGTTAACTATTCTTGAAGTAGATATACCACAATTTGCATCTATGCCGGCATCAAATATTTTTTACTTGAAGAAGCTGTTAAGAATAATCAGTATTTCTGTTCCTTTTAAACCAAACATGAATTCACTAAGCGAAAGAACTGGAATAAGTCTGAATACAATGAAGGTGTACATTAAATATCTGTATGATGCGCAGCTACTGAATCTTCTTTATGTTGATGACAAAGGTATTAACAGCCTGAACAAACCTGAAAAGATCTACCTGGATAATTCCAATTTAATGTATAGCCAGGTTGGAGAAGAAACAAATATTGGAAATGCACGGGAAACATTTCTGTTCAATCAACTGGACATTGGCAATACAGTTTATAATTCTGCTACATCAGATTTTCTGATCAATAACAAATTTACAATCGAAGTGGGTGGAAGAAGTAAAGGTAAGAAGCAAATCTCAAAATTAAAGGATGCCTACATAGCAATGGATGGAATAGAAATAGGTTCATCAAATTCAATTCCGCTGTGGTTATTTGGAATGGTTTATTGATTACAACAGTAAACCCGGACTCGAACCCACCAGCTGGCTTTTAAGCTTCTATAGATTTTATTAAAGTTCGGTAATGTACCAAAAAGTGTGTTCAATACAATTAATCTTGTAACAACTTGAAAAACAGTTGAAGATTTTATAAGTTTCAAAAATAATTTAGGACTCATACGTATCAATTAGGTACAAATTCTTATATAAATAGCCTCAGAATTGTTAAATCAGTATATTGTGTATTAAAAAGTGTGCTAATGAAATGCAGTTATTGTGGTGGTTCATTAAAGAGGAACGGTAAACAATCTAATGGAGCTCAGAAATACAAGTGTAGTGAGTGTTTAAAGAGCCAACTAAAAGAATATTCAAACAAGGCATGTGCACCGGGTGTGAACGAATTTATCATATCTCATTTAAAGGAAGGGTGTGGAATAAGGAGTATTGCAAGATTATCAGGAGTTAGTCCGACGACCATAATGAAAAGAATTATTAAAATAGCAAACTCTATAAAGAGACCTGTAATAGCAATGGAGAAGGAATTTGAAGTTGATGAATTATGCACGTATATTGGCAAGAAGACCAGGCGAAGATGGATCTGTTACGCTTTTCAAAAGGATTCAGGGAAAGTCGTTTCTTTTACAGTTGGCAGCCGATCTAGAGGGCAAATTAATCAGGTTATTACAACGCTAAGAAATTCAAGGGCAAAGAAGATTTTTACTGATGGTTTTGCAGTCTATAAATCGTTGATCCCGAAGGCAGTACATTTTATTAATAAAAGAAAGATTAATCACATAGAAAGGAATAACCTGACATTAAGAACTCATTTAAAAAGAATTCAGCGGAGGACAATATGTTATAGCCGTAGTTTAATCATGTTATCAGCCTGCTTAACCATATTTTTCTAGGGTTAGATTTTGAAATACAAGTTGCTTCAACCTCACCAAATTCACCACATCCTCCAAATTATACTTCAAAACCATTTTCTTCTTATATGGATTATTCCAGTCTTCTACCAGCTTGAAAATATTGGTCTTGTATTGTTTTTGAGATCGGGCAATTCCAAACTTCTCTTCCATAAATGAAAGCCGATACGAAGGCAAGCCCGGCAGCTTATGCCGGAATTCTTTCAGTAGGTTCACACAGTTAAAATTCTCCCGGATTTCAAGGCCGGTATTTTTCTCAAGCATTCCAATGTCTGGTCCATAGAAATAGATGGATCCATCTACAGGCTCCAGCATAGCAATGATATTTTCCATTGTGAGGGTTTCATCATAGAGTTGTCCGGCATTGGTAGCTGAGTACGCATATCCGATAAGATATATATCCTGGTTCATAAACCATTCAAGATCGATGTAAAGGTCAGTAGGTTTCATAAAGTTTCTTATTTGGTTCTTATTCAATGTTTTGCATTATTTTGCATAGCCCGAAAACACAGGCTTTTCGTATCTTTACAGCATGACAGAAATACGATCATATACGCTTAGTGAAATAGCAGCCGAATACAAAGTCAGTGCTAAAACCATGCGCATTTGGATTAAACCCATCAGAGAAGAATTATTGTTAATGTATCCCATAAAGCAAAAGCGTATTCGTGTTTTGTTACCAAAGCAACGAAAAAGAATTGTGGAATACCTGGGATAAAAAGGAAGTTAAGAAACTTTAGGGATATTGATTACAGCCTTACCGCCGGAGAGTTTATTAAAAAAATTAGGATTGTCGATTTTATCAGTATTAATTGTATAATTAGCAACTAGAAGGCCTATACTTGCAATAGCAGGTATGCTGAATTTTGGATATTTAGCAATAGCATATAAGAGTAAGCCAGCACCTAATATCAAACCAATAGTTTGTCCCGTTGAGAATTCAATATCTGATATTTTAGAAAACGATCGTTCCATATTTAAATTTTGAATTTCTTTCTTGCTTTCAGCAAAAGATGTAGGAGTAATAAACCCATTATAAAGTCCGATGAAAATATCGTTCGATAATAAAGTATTACCTACAATAAGTGCTCTGGGTAATAGTAGCTTTTCGGAATCCAATTTATATGCAATTGAACTGGCATTTATATCAGCGTCAGAAGTTTCCAGATTAAAAGTTCCTTTAGATAAAGATGAGATAGGATCCTTATCTTTAGTAGGATGTGTATGAAATCTTATCGGAAGACAATTGGAATTGAAAATATCTTCCAATATCTTATTAAGAAACATACTATCAGGAAAATACGAGTTCTTTCTTGTTAAATTATCCCTACGAGGATTGTCTTCAATAGCATTCCGAACATAGGAAATATTGTTTATTTTGAAGACACGGCTACCGTTTTCAAAAGAGGGCTGAGCCCAAAATACTCCGCCAATTTCTTCATCTGAGATATACTGCTTTCTTAAATCTGCAACAATATCTGCTGAAAATATAAAAATACAAGGTGTTTTTAGGTGATATATTAATTCGCCTTCAATGTTAGACTGATCAATGAAGTTATTTTGATAAAGTCTATTAATTATCGAGTTCATAATTCTGGCACAATGGAATTTAAAGAACAATAAAGATACTTAATTCATATAAGAAATAATAACGAACGGTGGGATTAGCCAGGGCAAACGCATCTAAATATTTTTCAACAGTTTCAGGAGGTAATCGTTGTTCCAAGCGGCATTAAGTCTTTTTCCTTTGATACCGCGCTTAATAGATTGATCCTTCTTCAATAGATTAAGAGCAATTCTGTTTAAACAAGAATAATTTTGAGCTGCATTTTCATTTCTTTTTCTGCTATGATCTTCTCTAAAAGCAACATCAAGTATCCAGTGGACTTTATTTTCGATTCCCCAGTGTTTTCTGACACATTTTTGGATCAGCCCTGCTTTATTGGAAGGAGAGGGATTTTGCTACTGGTATTTGTTTTTTGTCTGTGAATATGTAGCCACTGTTTTCCATTGACTCCGATTATAATATTGTCTTTAGTTAAATTCTTAAGATCTACATGAGCTAAGCCGGTGAAACAGGAAAATAGGAAGCAGTCCCTTACTTGGTCAATCCTTTTTACTGTAAAAGACTTATTGATAATCTTTTCAAGCTCGTCTTCCGTAAGAAAATCCTTATCTATCTTTTTGTACCCAACTCTGTATTTTTTGAATGGATCTTCTTTAAGCCAGTCATTATTAAGAGCAATATTTACGATCTTCTTCATTTGTTTTATATATCTGACTGCAGTATTGTGTGAACAGTTACGTTTTGATTTTAGATAATACTCATAGTCACTAATAAATTGAAAATCAATATCAGAGATTTCAATATCGTCAATATCATGAAAGTCTTGTAGGTAGTCTTGTGTATTTTGATATGCATATTGATATTTACGATAGGTAGCAGGAGAGAACTGTTTTCCTATAAGGTTTAGCATTTGATAATTGTGGGATTTGTATATTTCCATTAGAAAATGTTCATCTTCCTTTATTCCCATCAATAAGTTTTTGATTCTTATTGCTGATAGAGATTTTTTCTCTTCTCTTAATGAAATAGTAATCTCTGAGATTCTATATCTGATTGCTTGTAAGGTTTGGTTAACTAGTTTTGCATGTTTTGTATTGCCAGTAGCATACCCAGTTGAATTGTTCCAAACGTCAGGATTTACGGATTGGTCAATAGTCATTTCTACTCGCTCACCCTTGGTTGTAATACGTAAAAATATGGGACATAGTCCGTTTTTCTTAATACGACTTAACCTGATGAAAAACAAGGTGTTGACATTCATTCTGTTTTGCTTCATAATTACATGATTTTAGATGAGTTAAAATTAGTTTTAATCATGCAGTTGACGAAATGCAAAACTTTGAAAACCAACGCAAAGGAACCGAAATCGGGGACGATTATTTCTAAGGGCAACTGTCCCCGAATTCTCGCCTCTAATATGTCGTTTTTAACGGTTTTTTGCCTATAAGAGTATAAAAGACAAAACCCCGAAAACATTAGTCTTCAGGGTTTTGCGTTAATATACTTAGTTCTTTCAGTGACTGGCCTGGGGCTCGAACCCAGGACCCTCGGCTTAAAAGGCCGATGCTCTACCAACTGAGCTAGCCAGTCTCCTTATGTCCCTAAAAAGGAGTTGCAAATATATAAGCATTATTTTATTTTACAAACTCTAAAAAAGAAAAATCTGGAAAAAATATAGAGATGTCTTTATTGTATTGTATAACAGTAGTATAGTTAATCCATTTATTAAAACTATACTCTGCTAAATATATTAAATCATCTATTATTTTAGTACTTTCGGATTATGTTTGATCAAAATAAATAATGAGACAATGGAGAAGTTTAAAACTAGGTCAAGAATTTCATATGGAGATACAGACAAAATGGGATATTGCTATTATGGTAATTATCCTAAATATTATGAAATTGGAAGAACTGAAATGCTAAGATCTATGGGATTAACTTATAGAGAGCTGGAGGAGGATGGAATCATTATGCCGGTTGTAAATATGAATATAAATTATAAGAAACCTGCATTTTATGATGATTTAATTACCATACAAACTTCTTTGAAAGAGCTTAAAGGCAGCAGAATTATATTTCAGTATGAGATATTTAATGAAAAAGAAGAATTATTAAATTATGGTGAAACAACTTTGGCTTTTATAGATGTTCATAGAAATAGACCCGTTATAGCACCTGAGAAAATAGTAAGAATTTTTAATGATAAGTCCAATAGTAACGGAATAAAATAAACCAATAATTAATGAAGTATTTTAGATATTTATGTGCACTTGTTCTTGGATTCGTAATATTTGTAAAATGTTCTGACAATTCAATACAGGTCGATTTACTCGTGAAAAATGCCCACATTCTAAACTCAGATGGTGAATTTATAGGAGATTTTCTTGCCATTAATAAAGGAAAGTTTGAGTATGTAGGTGTATTTGATAAGCATTCCGAAAAATATACTGCAGATTCAGTAATAGATTGCTCCGGGAATTACATATATGCTGGTTTTCATG
Source organism: Marinilabiliales bacterium (assembly GCA_002869425.1). Lineage (GTDB taxonomy): Bacteria > Bacteroidota > Bacteroidia > Bacteroidales > BM523 > BM523. Next base: position 4,590 of record PKSZ01000631.1, on the reverse strand, counting down.
ATGGCCATTGTCATTTCTATGGTTTGGGTAAAAACATAATTGCTTATGCCGAATTGGGTAACTGTTCATCATTCAAAGAGGTGATAAATATCGTAAAAAAGCATGGCTCAGATGTTCAATCCGGATGGATTCTTGGAAGGGGATGGGATCAAAATAACTGGAAGGATAAGAAGTTTCCTACAAAACATATGCTGGATAGTATATTCCCTGAAAGACCTGTTATGTTAACCAGGGTTGATGGTCATGCCGTTTTGGCAAATGCTAAAGCATTGAAATTGTCAGGAATAGATTCAACCAGTAGCATAGAAGGTGGTGAAATTGAAATTAGAAATGGAAAATTGACAGGCATCTTACTGGATGTCGCTGCTGATTCTATTAAAGCAACAGCAGAAGTTGAATCTTCTGAATTTGTTGAAAGAGCACTTCTGGCAGCACAGGATACCTGCTTTAAGTATGGTTTGGTTTGTGTAACTGATGCAGGTTTAGATTATTCTCATATTGATATTATCGATTCTTTACAGGAAGTTGGAAAATTGAAAATTAAAATCAATGCCATGATAAATCCTGAAGAGAAAAACTATAAACGCTATCTTTATAATGGAGGAGTTGATAAACAAAAACTGAGAGTGAAGACAATAAAACTGTATGCTGATGGGGCACTGGGTTCAAGAGGAGCGAAGCTAACAAATCCATATTCTGACGATTCTCTGTCAACAGGAATATTAACTATTTCTCCTGAGGATATTGATAATGCCTGCAAACTGGCATATGATCATAATTTTCAGGTAGCTTGTCATGCAATTGGTGATTCAGCCAATCGCTTTGTGCTCAATCATTATTCTAAATATTTGAAAGATACCAATGACAGACGCTGGAGAATTGAACATGCGCAGATTGTTGATCCGAATGATTATGCAATGTTTCAGGATTACTCCATTATACCTTCAATGCAGACATGTCATGCTACATCTGATATGGAATGGGCAGAAACACGTTTGGGGCATAGAATTGATTGGGCATATCAGACAAATAAATTGCTAGGTTTCCATAAGTGGTTCATCAATGGTACAGATTGTCCGGTAGAAAGCATTAATCCCATGTATAATATTTATGCGGCCATTACACGGAAAAGTTTGAAGCCATCTGTTGAATGGAAAATAGGAGAAGATCAGGCAATAGATATCTCTACAGCCATTAAATCATTAACCGAGTGGCCTGCAAAAGGGGCTTTTTGGGAAAACAAAACGGGTAGAATAGAAAAGGGAATGGATGCTGATTTTATAGTCTTTAAAAAGAATCTCTTTGACTTGTCTCCTGAGCAGATGATAAAAATTACACCTGAGGAAACATGGATAGATGGTGAAATGGTGTATTCAAAATAAATAATTCCGGATACAAAAAATATGAATTTTACATATTGCTGGAAACTAATAAATTAGACTCTGTTTTTTCTTTTGGCAGACTTTACATTTTTCTTAATTTTGCCCTTTGTTTTATTGTATAACAATAAATTTTGTGCAGAATCGTTAGTAATCGGTTATGAGGATAAATTGTTTTTTAATAATAATATTGGTTTTGTTTTTAGCGGGAAATACTGTGTCTGCCCAAAAAAAACAAAAAAATCCAACCAAAAGAGCCGATCAGAAATTTGAGCTTGGTGAATATTATAAAGCAATAAAACTGTATGATAAGGCATTGGACAAAAAGAGAAAGAAGGATAAAATGTCCAAGCAAAAGAAAGCTGAAATTGCCTACAATATGGCTGAGGCATATAATTTTATCAATGATCCTATAAAAGCAGCATCCAATTATAAAAAAGCAATCCGTTATAAATTGGATAAGCCGGAAGCTTATTTAAAACTGGCAGAAATGTTAAGAATGAATGAGAAGATGGATGATGCCATTATTGAGTATAAAAATTATATTGAATTAAAACCTGAAGATTCACTCGGACATCAAGGTCTACGTTCTTGCGAACTTGCTCGTGAATGGATGAACGATCCAACTCGTTACGAAATAGAAATTTTTAGAGAAATAAATTCAAAATATCTTGATTTTTGTGCAGCTTACGATGCCCGGAAAGACTACCAGGATATTTATTTTACTTCAACACGCGAAGGAGCGCATACAAAACAAATAAATGACAGAACAGGGCAACTTTTTTCTGACATTTTTGTTATTAGCCTTGATAGAAAAGGTGAGTGGAGCGATCCGGAACCACTGGATACAATTATTAATTCTGTATGGGATGACGGAACTCCATATTTAAACGATAAGGCAAATACCATGTATTTTACTCGTTGCCGGGTTGAGAAAAAGAAAAATATTGGTTGTCAGATTTATACTACGCATAAAGATGGCGGATATTGGACTGAAGCTGAGAAGTTGGTTGTTTTAAAAGACAACGAAAACGATAGCATTTCACTGGCGCACCCAACCTTAAGCAAGGATGAAAATACTTTATATTTTGTTTCCAGTATGCGGGGGGGGTATGGTAAAAGTGATATCTGGAAAGTGGAAAAGGAAGGGGGAGCCTGGGGTGAACCTGAAAACCTTGGTCCTGAGGTAAATTCAGAATTTGATGAGATGTATCCATATATGAGAGAAGATGGAATATTATATTTTTCATCAGATCGCTACCCTGGAATGGGAGGACTTGATATATATAAGGCAGAACTGGATAGCAATAACAATTGGATTGTAGAAAACATGAAGTATCCGATCAATTCAGTGGGAGATGATTTTGGAATTGTTTTCCAGGGAACAATGGAGAAGGGATTGGTTTCTTCATCAAGACTAAGGAGAAGAGATAATATTTTTATGTTTGAAATACCACCTTTAACCTTTTCTTTGGGAGGAAGTGTGAAAGATCTTGATAATGAGGATATGTTATCGGGTGCCGTTGTAAAGTTAATAGGTAGCGATGGAACCATGTTTAGGGATACTACTGACGAAAACGGGGAATTTAAATATAAGCTAAAACCCAATACGGACTATATTTATGTTGTTTCCAAAGAAGGATATTTAAATAAAAAAGGAACTGTAACAACGGATAGTCTTGATAGAAGTAAGGATTTTTCATCTGACATTTTTCTGAAACCGACTCGCGATCCTATTGAGCTTGAAAATATATTATACGACTTTGGTAGTGCAGAACTAAGAGCAGAATCTAAACTTGAATTGAATAAATTGGTTGAAATTTTGAATGATAACCCCAATATCATTATTGAATTAGCAGCTCATACAGACCAGGTAGGAGATGATGCCTCCAATCTTCAGCTATCAGAAGAAAGAGCGAAATCTGTTGTAAACTATCTTATAGAAAAAGGTGTGCCTTCTGCTCGATTAAAACCAAAGGGTTATGGTGAATCAAAACCAAAAATTATCGATAAAAGAACAGCTGAGAAATATACTTTCCTGAATGAAGGTGATGAACTTACGCCTGAATTTATCAATGCATTACCGGAAACCGATCAGATGGATAAAGCCAATCAAATCAATCGTAGAACAGAGTTCCAGGTGTTAAGCGAAAAGTATATTCCTCAAAACTAACTTGCAGGAATAAAACAATTGTTGGCTATAAGAAATGGTTTGGATTGTGCGGCTATACTCTCCAAAAATATAAACCGAAACGGAATATTCTCTACTTTATTAAAACGGAAAGCTTCGTATAATTGTACATTTTTTTAAATTTGTTAAAACTTTTATTATGACAAAAGTTATAGCGATTTTATTTTTATTTTTTATAGTCTGTACAGGAGTTGCACAGGATTCTGTTTCCATTTATAATCCAGATTCTGATGCAGGGAAAGATATTGAATTGGCAGTAGCAAAAGCCAAAGAATCCAATAAGCATGTTTTATTACAAATTGGGGGCAATTGGTGTCCATGGTGTATTAAATTGCATAAATTTTACAATGATAATCCGATAATAGATTCCATTTTGAAGGCAGATTATATTCTGGTAATGGTAAATTATAGCAGAGAAAACAAAAATGAAGAATTATTGAAAAATCTTGGATATCCCCAGCGATTTGGATTTCCTGTATTGGTTGTTTTGGATGAAAACGGAAATAGGATACATACTCAGGATTCAGCTCTTCTTGAAAAGGGGACTTTATATGATTTGGAAAAGCTCAAACGATTTCTGCTAAACTGGAATAGAGCGGCTGTCTCTCCTGGCTCATATATGGACAAAAAATGAGATTCTTTTTCTTTCTCGTAGTATTATTTTTTTTATCAGTGCATGTATGGGCACAAACTGAAACCAATATTTCAGGCATGACTTCTATCGATACGAGTTATATCGAAAATTACAAAAAACTTTTTGCCGTTAAAAACTATGGTATAAACAAAAAGCATCAGTTTAGCATTGTGGATTCTGATAGCAGTAAAATGTTAAACTACAATCCCAATGAGAATATGAACTTTGGATTTGGTATTGCCTATAAGTGGTTGGGCCTGAATATAGCCTTTAAGCTACCCATTCAAAATGATGATAGTATTTATGGAAAGACAAAAAAGATTGATTTTCAGACAAATATATATACCAGGAGATTTGTTGTAGATCTTAATGTACAGAGATATAAT
>PKSZ01000184.1:1994-3358 GCA_002869425.1 Marinilabiliales bacterium | reverse complement strand
GATATTGCCAGATTCATTATATGTAGAAGTAAAAATTAATGTTTTCTCATCAGAAGAAACTACTGCACTATAATCGGCAAATTCACTATTGATATTTTTTCCAAGATTTGTTGTTTGAACATTCACTGGATTTTGCGTCAGCCTTTTAGCATTGAAACACATTTCTATTTGGTGATTGGTTTCGTCTATAAGGTCTTTATCTTTAATGGTAAGGTAATATTTGAATTTATTAAAGTAATTTATGGCTTCATCAAATTGATAGTTGATATGGTATGCTTTACCCAAAAAATAAAAAGCAAATGCAGGAGCAGATGTTTCGGCCCAGTCTTCTCCTAAATAGTCAAGTGTAATGTTTTGTGAAGCTTTCTCAAGGTAAGGAATGGCCAGATTTTTATTTGCAGGTGAGTTTAAGTAACAAAGACCAATATTAAATTGGATGTTTGCATTTCCGGGATCTTCTTTTTCAAGTTCCAGAAAGAGAGGAAGCGCTTCAACATAATTGTTCTCAGATTGATATCCAATGGCATCTTCAAACTTCATTATGTATTCTTCACTATAATCAGGAACATTTTCAAAACTTTGACAATACCCCGAAATATTAAACAGAACAATGATTATAAAAGAAAGCTGTGCTATTCGCATTTTGAAATGGGTTTATGTTCAAACGGAGATAAATATAGTGTTTTATCATTAATGTTACCAGATGTTTCTATCAAGTTATCCACCAAACTATTAACATTCTGTTTTTTTACAAACGTATATGATTTCTTCTTTTTGTAAGCGAAGCAGGTCTTTGTCTTTCTCACTAAATGTGTCCAGATAATTTTCTACACTTACCTTAAAACCAGCTTTTTCTAGTCTTTTTGGATAATCTCTTCCATGTACTCTAACATGGTCGTATTGTCCAAATATTTTTTCTCTTTCTTCCCGGTCTGTGATTGAGGAATCTTCAAAAGTTGTTTCTCTTGAATAATCTATTGGAACCTGCAATATTGCCCATCCATTTAACTCAAGAACTCTATATACTTCACTCAAAGCCTTTTCTTCATTATCAATATGTTCTAGTACATGATTACAGATAACCACATCATATGAACAATCTTTTATTGGCATTTCCCGTATGTCAAGTTTTATATCTGCCAAAGGTGATTCAAGATCTGCTGTTGTATATTTTAGGTTGGCAAGATTTCTAAATCGCTGAACAAAAGGTTGCTCCGGAGCTATATGTAAAACCTGGTAATTTTTATGAAAGAATTCAGTTTTGTTTTTTAAAAACATCCACAATAATCTATGTCTCTCAAGTGAAAGGCATTTCGGGCAAAGCCTGTTTCCTTCTCCTTTGTTACCATAAGGAAGTAGTTTTC
>PKSZ01000184.1:0-1983 GCA_002869425.1 Marinilabiliales bacterium | reverse complement strand
TTCTAAATCTTCCATGACAGATTGGACATACATATTTATTGCCTTTGTAAAAAATTACAAATATATTGCTAAAAAGATAGCTGAATTTGATAAGGATAGGTCTGGGAACTTTTCTTACCAAAAATTTAATAAACCACTTCATTATTATTTCTTATCCCTATATATTCGTAAAACAACCAGCAAATTCTAAATGAATTTGTGTCATTAATCAGGCAAAAATAAAACTTTTAACAAGTAATCTACAACAATTCTTCAGGTATTCTGTGCTTTTGAAATTGAAATATTGTGTTTAATACTAAATTATTTAGCTTTGAGTGATATTTATCAAGAAAGAATGAGCGCAGCAATATTTAATTGGAGTACAGGAAAAGATTCGGCTATGGCCCTACATAAGTTTTTGAATGAGGAACGCATGCCACTGAAATTTTTACTAACGTCTGTAAGTGAGAAATATTTCAGGGTAAGTATGCATGGGATAAAGGAAAGTCTGTTGGATCAACAGGTTGAATGTATAGGACTTGAGTTGAAAAAGGTTTACATTCCTGAAAACGCTTCCAATGAAACATATGAAAAAGTAATGTTTGATTTTTTTAGTAAGCATGCCGGTAATATAACGCATTCTGTCTTTGGAGATATTAATCTTGAGGACTTAAGAGTTTACAGGGAGAAACAGTTGGATAAATTGGATATCAAAGCTGTTTTTCCTTTATGGGAAATAAACACAGCCGAACTTGCTAAAAACTTTATTGATCAAGGATTTAAAGCACTGGTAGTTTCAGTGGATGCTTCAAAATTACCCAAAGAGGCGTGTGGTAAATTGTTCGATCAGCAATTTTTGAATTCTTTGCCTGAAGGGGTTGATCCATGCGGCGAAAATGGAGAATTTCATACTTTCGTTTTTGATGGTCCTGTTTTTAGATATCCAGTAAAATTCACCAAAAGAGAAATAGTTTATAAGGAATATGAAACACCAGCATCCACATTCGGCTTTTGGTACTGCGATCTTGACAATTAGCTTAATCCTTATTGCAGTAGTTTCTTTTTTATCGTGCAATGTTCCCGGGGAAAAGTATGGTATAGAGATATTTGCAGAACCGGATTCTGTTTTTTTACCTGAATATGCATCGCTTTTTCGCGTGGAATATTATGGGAATGATAAATTACTGATTATTCACAATCCTTGGGGACAGGGAGATTATGATTCAATATTTGTAAAAAAAGAAGAAATCCCAATACAAAATGTATTGGTGCTTTCATCAGTGCAAATGGCATTTGTTAATGAGTTGGATGAACTGGAGTCCGTAATGGGAATTGCTGATTCTTCCTACACATGCAATATAGATGTTTTGAATAAAGTAAGAAGTGGTAAGTTGATACAGTTTGGCGACGAAGCCAATTTAAGCATAGAACAAATAATTCAGTATTCTCCTGATATTATATGTAAATCTGGATGGAAAGAATGGCAACCTGTTGAAAAGAAGATGACTTCCCTTGGATTTAAACTTGTTCGTACTGTGGAATGGATGGAGAATACGCCATTGGGACGTGCTGAATGGATATATTTCTTTGCATCTTTTTATGGAAAGGAAGAGTTGGCGGATAGTATATTTTCATCCATAGCCAAAAAATACAATGTCATTGCATCATCTTCCAGAAATCAAAATTCAGGTATAATTCTTCATGGATGGGAGAGAAATGGAGCATGGTACATTCCAGGTTCTGAGAGTTATATAACGAGTTTCTACAAAGATCTGGATCTGAATGTTTTCGTTCTTCCGGAAAGTGGACAGGGATCATCAACAATAAGTAGGGAAACAATTATGGGGATTTCAGATTCAGTTACTACATGGATTATACATGATTTAAATGATACAATTTTATACTGCGATTATTTTAGCGACTGGATGAAAAATATAAAAGCAGTATCCACGGCAAGAGTGTTTATGAATCTAAAACAAAAAGGAAAAGGATTGTCTAACAATT
>PKSZ01000601.1 GCA_002869425.1 Marinilabiliales bacterium | reverse complement strand
TTTTGTGTTAATTTTTTATTTATTAAGTCTAAATAACATTACAAATGTACAGTGATAAAAAAACATGACCTAAGAAATATACCTTTCAGGTATCAGAGATACTATTGATTTATATCATATTCCGGTATCTTATACTCTTAATTATAACAACAAAAAAGGGGGAAATAAATCTCCCCCGTCAATGAAATCAGTAAACTTCTGAAACTAAAACACTAACTTGGTTTTGTATTTTCAGCAGTATCTTCAATATTTTGATCAGCTTCTTTATTGCCCTTTCTTTTGTTTTTATCTTCAAAGCCCAACAAACCGCCCACCATCATTCCATACAAAACAGAATTGGTTGCACTTGATGTTATCGGACAACCACCTCCTGAACAACCTATGAAATAAAAGTATGCATAACCCGCCAATGCTCCAAGAGATAAACTAAAGGCCAGTTTCCAGGAAAAATATGATTTTAATTTCTGAATCAGATTCATAATTATTGTAATTCCTTTACTGCATTTACCAGATCTTCTTTCTGCTGAACACCAAGCAATCGCTTGGCAACCTTGCCATCTTTATAGATAATAATCGTTGGAACTGCTCTTATCATATACTTATTGGCTATATCCCTGTTCTTGTCAATATCCAGCTTTCCTACCTTGGCTTTCCCATTAAGCTCCTTAGCTGCATCTGCAACAATTGGTCCCTGAATTTTACAAGGCATACACCAGGTTGCCCAAAAGTCTACTATCGTTATCCCCTCCTCTATGGTTTTAGAAAAACTGGAACTTGTTAAATTTAATACACCTTTTTCGTCAGCAGAAGGTGATTTACTTTCGCCTGGTTCACCTTTTAAATTGACTGTTATTACAAAAACAGCTAAAACAGCCAGTGTAATAAATGTTAACTTTTTAAATGTTTTTTCCCTTTTAATCGTCGTGTAATTTAAATTTAATAATGCAAATATATAGATTTTTGCATATCTAAACAAGTGCAATTTTATATGTTTATATTTTTTAACAATTATTAAGCACCACATCAATGGATATAATCCTGATTTACTGACCAGTAAACTCATTTATGGCTTTTTATTCAGATTAAGTATTTAACACAGTAAAAATTTATTTTTCTCTACTGTTTCGATTGATTAAATTTGTTTAGAAACTTGAAATCATGAGTAATATTAGTCCCAATATTGAAGCAAGCTGGAAAGAAATACTAACAGAAGAATTCAGCAAACCCTATTTTGCCAACCTGAAAGAATTTCTGGTAGAAGAAAAGAAAAAACATAAAATTTTTCCACCCGGGTCCCAAATTTTCGAAGCTTTTAACAGAACTCCTTTTCACAAAGTAAAAGTAGTTATCTTGGGACAAGATCCCTATCATGGTCCGGGACAAGCGCATGGATTGTGTTTTTCGGTTCAGCGAGGGATTAAACAACCGCCTTCTTTGAAAAATATCTTCAAAGAAATTAAATCAGACTTAAACATAGATCCTCCAGAACACGGAAATCTGGAAAGCTGGGCAGACCAGGGAATACTCCTGATCAACGCAACACTAACAGTTAGGGCACATGAAGCCGGCTCACACCAAAAGAAAGGTTGGGAAATATTTACAGATACGGTTATAAGAAAACTATCTGAACAAAGAGAAGGAATTGTATTTCTGCTTTGGGGAAGATATGCTCAGGATAAGCAAAAATTAATTGACAACAACAAACATCATATTTTAAAAGCAGCACATCCAAGTCCCTTGTCTGCTCACAATGGATTCTGGGGATGTTGCCATTTTAGTAAGACCAATCAATTACTAAAAAGTCAGGGACTTACTAAAATAGACTGGAGTATAAAAGATTAACAAGTACTTCTGAAATTATTGATAATCAATACAAAAGCTTTAAACCTACAAAATCAAGAAGTAAGCAATCGAATCAATACCTCAACATTATGAAATTCGTTAAAAGTTTTCTCCTGGTATGTTGGCTTCCCATGATGAGTCTTTCGCAAAACAAAATCCA
>PKSZ01000332.1 GCA_002869425.1 Marinilabiliales bacterium | reverse complement strand
GGTTGATAGCTTTCTGTTGTGCAATTGAAATTGCCCACAGCAATGGATGAAACATATACCGGATGCTTTTCATGTTGTACCCAACAGAAAGTCCAGCTACTGTCTTTGTTTTGTGTTTTATACAATAATTCACCATTTGATACTGCAGTGAAGCCATAGTCCGTAGTAATGTAAAATTCCTGTGAAACTCTTTGCTGGGGATCATCAATTATCGGTAACCATGAAGATGTGCCTGTTGTTTGTCCTTGTGTGAATACTTCGTCCATTAAAACAGTTTTTGTATCGGGCCTGTCATAGTAAAAAATTCCTACGCTGTCTGAAAACTCAGGAAGAGAACTAACGTTAACAGCATAAATATTGTATTCAAATAAAAGTTCAAGTGTGTCTTCTTTTGAGTATGTGGTATCAAATGTAATGTATAGTTTTCTGCCATCGTAACTGTAATTAATTGGGGTTGTACTGTCGTTGTTGTATTTAAATGTCTGTAGATCAAAAAGGTTAATGGCATCAAGTGTCATTGAGCTTTTGGATTGGTGATGCGGTGAAAATGTAATTTTCGCTTTGCAGTGAATCTTGTTTGTATCAGCAAGAATTTTCATCTCCAGGTATACATTATGTATGTTGATGTCAATTTTTCGTGTTTCCTGATAAGGAAATTGAACCTCTTTCTCCTTACTTGTTTCTACAAGAGTATCCTCAATAGGTTCCTGGGATTGGTCTGAAATGTCAGCCAGGTTTTCAGATGATTCGTTCATTAAAGACTCTGGTTTCAGAATGTTGCAAGAATTGATAACTCCCATTAGAAACAATAAAAAAGCTAACTTCTTCATATGCAAACAAAGGTAATAACTTTCCTTCATCTCATAATGATTATGTGTATTCATATTTTGCAGTAGAAATACTATATGAATTCATGCTGTATCTTGAAATCGGGATTTCTGAATATCAGGAAAATTCTCTATTTTCGCATAATATGCTATCAGGCAGTTTTTAGGCATAATTTCTGTTATACAGAATTATTAAAAGAAATTCTTATGAAAACAAAGGTTACAAATGGCATTTTGCTTTTATTTCTGGCTGCATCTTTGATGTTTGTTTCATCATGTACATCCTCAAAGAAATATTTTCAGAAAGGACAATACGATTTGGCAATTAATAAAGCTGTAAAAAAGATCAGGAAAAACCCAACCAAGGAAAAAGAAATAATCATTCTTGATAAATCGTATAAGCTTGCAAATCAGCAGGATAATGATAGGATTAGCTTTTTGAAAAAGGAAGGAAATCCGGATATTTGGGAGGAAGTTTTTGATCGGTATTCAACTATGAAAAGAAGACAGGAGTTGGTTCGTACAGTACTTCCTTTGAATTTGGGTGGCAAGCAGATCAATTATTCCATTGTAGATTATGATATGGAAATTATAAATGCCAAAAAAAATGCAGCTGAATATTTTTATGCTCATGGTCGAAAACTAATGGAACAGGGAGATAAAGTTTCTGCCCGTAAGGCATATGATGAATTTATGAAGGTTAAGTCTTTTTATGCTAATTACCAGGATGTGGATAAATTGATAAATGAGGCAAGATTCATGGGGATATCAAGGGCACAGATTTCGCTTAAAAATGAATCAATGATGAAGATTACAAAGGAATTTGCTGAAAAAATGCTAGATGTAGACATTGAGCATTTAAATAGTATGTGGAGTGAATACTATACTGAGGATAAAGGCAAGGATTTCTTTGACTATAATGTAATCATTCGATTGAAAATTATTGATGTTTCACCAGAAAAAGAGAAAGAAGAGCAGATTGTTGAGACCAAGGAGATTCAGGATGGTTATGAATATGTTTTGGATGATAATGGAAACGTGATGAAGGATAGCCTCGGAAATGATATCAAGGTTCCAAAGCACAAGACTATAATGTGTAAATTGATTAAGGTGAATCAGTCAAAAGCCGCACATATTGAGGGTAAAATTGAGTATGTTAGGAATTTTGATGGAAAAACATT
>PKSZ01000570.1 GCA_002869425.1 Marinilabiliales bacterium | reverse complement strand
AGACCTGGGTGAAAAGCTGTTTTTTGAGTTTATGCCTTCTTTTAAACCAGAAGATATAGTTTTGGTTGATCAGCTTGATGATAAAAATAGCTTTAATATTTCTCTCCAGCTTAAGGAGATAAATCCCTTGCTTAAAATATTCTTGCCAGAACTGGAAATAGCAAATGGTACCTCATTGAATGCAAGTCTAGAAGCATCATTGAGTGAGTTAATAATCCATTTAAATTCAGGATATATTAAATATTCAGATTATGCAGCACAAAATCTAGCGGCTTCCTTGAAATTAAAAGACAGACAGTTCTCTTTTCAGTCTCTAAGCGATTCTCTGAATATATCAAGTGCATTTTCTTTAAATCAGTTTGAAGTCAATCTGGAAGGTTATAATGATAGTCTTTTATACGATATGCACTGGTTTAACAGGGACAGTACTATCAATTCAGGAGATATTGCTTCACTAATTACATTTAAGAAGTCTCGTGAAGGAGTACTTCCTTCTATTAAAGCAAACTTGATACCTTCTGAGATCATTTTAGATGATCAGGTATGGCAATTAGAAGAAAGTGAGATTGTTACAGATTCTAGTAGCATACGTATCCTGGGATTTGCAATATCCAAAGAGCAATTGTATATCAATATGTATGGAACTGTTTCAGGTAGAGAAGGGGATAGTCTGTATGTTGTATTCAATCAGGTGAATCTTGAGAATTTAAATATGCTAACACGTAGTAGTGGTATTACTTTGGGTGGTATTTTAAATGGAAGTGGAAGTTTAACAAATTTATATGATAACCCTACTTTTTACACACAGCTCGATGTTGCTGACTTTGCCTTCAATGGGGATGTTCTTGGTGATATGATTTTTTATAGCAATTGGAATCCAAAGGATGAAAATATTAGCTTAATTACGAGACTTAAAAAAGGGAAAATTGAACCTGTTGTAGTGGCAGGAACATATAAGCCCGAAGGACAGTTAATGGATTTTGGAATCAATCTTGATCGGTTGAAGTTGAACTTGTTGAGTCCTTATCTTGATGGCATTTTGTCTTCAGTAAGTGGAAGATTAAATGGTGATGTAGAATTGAAGGGGTCTTTAAAAAAACCCGTGATTGATGGTAATCTGTTTCTCCAGAGGGCTGCATTTAAAGTAGATTATCTGAATACTAGCTATAATTTCACCGATGAAATTCATATAACCAGCAAAGAAATTTCTTTTGAAGATACAAAAATCTGGGATCAGACAGGTAATTATGCTCTAGCCTCAGGGACGATTAGTCATAAGAACTTTTCAGATATCAACATGGATATTAATCTCAGAACAGATCAGTTTTTATTTTTAAATACAAATGAAAAGTTAAATAGTACATATTACGGAAAGGCAATAGCTTCTGGACTTATCAATTTGAAAGGACCCCCGGATAATTTGGTAATGGATGTTTCTGCAAAAACAGGTAAAGGAACGAAGTTTTTTATTCCTCTTGACTCAGGAGGAGAAGTAGATGAATTTGATTTTATATCTTTTGTTGATAACGAAATTGGTGTTTCTGAGGAGAAAGAAGAAAAGGTGGATCTTTCTGGAATGCAAATGAATTTTGAGCTCGAAGTTACTCCTGATGCTGAAGTTCAAATTATCTTTGATTCCAAAGTAGGTGACATAATACGGGGAAGAGGAAATGCAAATTTATTGATGGAAATCAATACATTGGGTAAGTTTAATATGTATGGCGATTACATAATTGAAAGTGGTGATTACCTCTTCACTCTTCAGAATGTGATCAATAAGAAGTTTGATGTGTAGAAAGGAGGTTCAATTAAGTGGAATGGTAGTCCTTATGAAGCTTATATGGACATAAATGCAATATATCGCCTGAAGGCTCCATTGTACGACTTAATGCTGGGCTTGTCGCTGGATTCTACGGAGTTTGCAAAATATCGTCGTAGAGTACCCGTAGAGTGTCATTTGAAAATGACGGAAACTATCATGAATCCGGCAATGAATTTTGGTATAGAAGTT
>PKSZ01000308.1 GCA_002869425.1 Marinilabiliales bacterium | reverse complement strand
ATTTCGATAAAAATAATCCTGTTGATGTTGTTTCAACTACCGAAGTACCGTAACTGGCCCAATATAGATGTGTTCTTTACCGTTAATATCTACCAACTCTACGTACCAGGTATAAACACCATTCTGAACGATCTTACCATGATTTCTCACCCTTCCATTCCATCGGTTTTCTTCGGATGGATTATGGCCATAAAACTCATGGGTTTCAAAAATTATCTCACCCCACCTATCGAATATATATAAATCATAGCAGGTACTACAATCACTTACACCAGTTGCTTCAGGAGTCCAAAATCCATTCTCTTCATAAAATCCCTGCGGCCTTGGGAAAAAAGCAGTAGGTGCATAAAACGTATGAACCGGATTGATTTCTATAGGATGTGTAATGGTATCAATACAACCATCTTCACTGGTTACCAAAAGATTTACATCAAATATTCCAATCTCATGATACACATGTGTAGGATTACTATTAAATGAAATAGCTCCATCACCAAACTGCCAAAACCAACTGACAGCATCAATAGATAAATCACTAAATAAAATATCAGGATCAATAATATCTGCCACTTCCGGTACTGGTCTGAAGTCGGCCTGGGGATTTTCAAATACCTGTACAAAATCAGTAAATGAATAATCAGCAGAACAACCTGTAACAGCATTGGTTAAAGTTAAATACACATTGTACAATCCAGGATTTTCATAAATATGAATAGGTGAAGGATCATTTGAAAAGTTTTCAATGCCTGATTCCGGATCATCAAAGGCCCAATAATAAGATACATATTCTTGGTTAACTTCATTGAAGAACTGAACCTCAGTCGGTTGACATCCGTATGCTTTATCAATCAGCATTTCTATTCCTGGGGCAGGAACCAGTGTTACCAATATTTGATCTTCTGCAGGTTCTGAACACATATCTTCATCCGTTACAGTTACCGAATAAGTATCTGTAAAATGAGGCCATGTTTCGATAGAATATGAGGTTGAAGTATTGCTCCATGAATAACTATACGTTCCATTACCACCTGTTGCAAATGCTGTAAGCGTTAATGAATCTCCTTCACATATCAACGTATCTCCAGTTATATTTACAGCCAATGGTGGTCTTACGATTACACTTATTACTCCTCCTGTTGTAGATTCGCACCCATTAGCATCTACAACTGTAATTTGATAATCTTCACTACTCTCAGGATATACCATCTGAACCTGACCATTGTTTTGAATATCTCCTGACCAATAATACGTATAAGGTGCTGTACCTCCTGTTGCTGTTGCTGATAATTGAACAGATTGACCGTAACATATAGTATCTCCCCCGGTTCCAACAAGATTTATTAAGGTAGGATTTTCAAGGTTAACTGAAACCAGAGACTGACAACCGTCATTATCTGTTAGCTCTACTGTATATAAACCTGCTGGTAAATTTGTAAGGCTTGATAAACCCAAACCTTCTGCATATATACTATCGGGGTCAGGATGAAACCATGAAAATGAATAAGGAGCTGAACCATATAACACTTCAACACTAATTTGTCCATTTTCAAAATCATGGCATGATGGTCCTGACGAAGACAAAATCTCCATTTCCGGAATGGGAACTGAACCAACATTCACATTTTCATTCAATACGCAGCTATTATCAGCATTATCAAAAATTTGCAGCAAATAATTTGTTCCGCTTGACAAACCAGTAGCAACCGGATACCCTGAAGTACCAGACCATTGGAATGTATAGCTTCCTGAACCACCTTCTGTTGAAACAATTGTAGCAGTTCCATTATCTGAATTACACGTTTCAGGTGTTGTATTAATTACAACACTTATTGGATCTGGTTCAGATACTGTAAAAGTACTGTCTATCATACAAGTTGGTGCAAGCTGATCTGCAACTTCTATGGTATACTGTCCAGCAGAAAGACTTCCAACAGAAGGCACTGAAGCTCCTGAATGTGGCCAATTGTAATTATACACACCAGCCCCCCCTTCAGCATTAACAACAATACTTCCATTTGAAAAACCATTACATGTTACATCCTGAATTAGAGCCGTAATGGATAATGGATCTGGCTGACCTATATAAACGGTATCCGTTTGGTAACAACCTAATACATCTGTTATTGTAACTACATGAATACCTGCACATAGATCAATCGGACTCATATAGGTTTGTCCACTGTCCCACAAATACGTATATCCAGGGGTTCCTCCTGTTGCCTGAACTGTTGCAGAACCATTACAAACTCCATAGCAGTCAGCATCATCGGTATAAGTAATGGCTGTATTCATTGAATCTGCTGACTCTATTAATACGATAGCAGTGGATATACACTGATTGGTATCACTTACCGTTACAGAATACTCTCCTGCTCCTAAATTAAAGATACTATCGTTTGTGCCTCCATTCGACCAAAGCAGTTCATATGGCCCGGCAGGAGGTGTTGATTCATCATATATTATGGAAGCTTCCCCATCAAAGAAACCATAACAACTTACTTCAACAGCTGAAGTCGAAACAATTTCTGGTCCGTTCAGATCGGATATTGTAAAAGATGTATCAGCAATACAACCATTTTCAGAAGTAATAAAAAGTTGATATAATCCTGAACATAAGCTATCTACAAACGATGAGTTTTCACCGGGTATTCCCCAATCATACTGACAGCTTGTACTGTCTCCGTTATGAAATACCTTGGCTGTTCCATTACAAACACCGCAAGTTGCATCATGCAGTTCCATTCCCAGAATCTGAAGAACCTCAGGTTCAATAACCAGGGCCGAGTCTAAAGCTGAGCAGCCTGCATTATCGGTAAGAGAGAAATAATATTTACCGCCACAAAGATCAATTGCTGTTAATGAATCCTGTAAATCAGACCAGAAATAAGTATATGGTTGCTGACCACCACTAACCGTAGCTGTGAGGGATCCATCACAATATCCATGGCATAAAAGACTATCGTTATCTATGGAAAGATTTATCGGAGGAGGCTGACTAACAATAATGCTGGTATCACTTGTACAATTGCTGGCATCTGTTATCGTAACAAAATAAACCCCTGCAGACAATCCGGTTAAATCAGAGTAATTCCCTGCGATTGGATTCTCGTAGCTATCTTCCCAGTAATAGGAATACTCAGGAGTTCCTCCATCAACCACAATATTCAAACCTCCGGTTGAATCGCCAAAGCACTCAACATCCAGATAAGTAATTGAAGGAATGCTAATGGGTAATGGGCTCTGTACATCAATACATCCTGATTCCGTACATCCATTTCCGTCTGTAACTGTAACACAATAATTACCAAAACCCAGACCAGTAGCTTCCATTGTTGTTTGGAAGGCAGCCAGGCTATCCCATAAAACAGTATATGCAGTATCAGCTCCTGGTGTTCCTCCTGTTATATCATATACATTAGCTGAACCATCTTCTGAATCGTAACATCCGGCTGCAACTGCACTCATTGCAAAAATCACCGGATCTGGTTGAATAATATTTACCGAAGACAAATATTCACATTGTAAAGAATCGCTAACCAATACTTCATAAGTTCCTTCAGACAATCCAGTATTGATGGAATCCTGTAAACCACCACCGCCACTTGTCCACTGATAATCATACGGAGGAGTACCTCCACTTGCCATAACAGTTGCCCATCCAACACTATAACCAAAACAAGTAGGATTGTATGTTGAGAAATTAGTTGAAATAGCCAATGGCTCTATCAATTCTATTGAAGCATAATCGCTGCAATTATTTGTATCAGTAACAGTTACCCAAACAACTCCTGCATATAAGTTTCCTGCAGTAACTGTAGTTTGAGCCAGGGAATCTCCCCATAAATAAGTGTATGGACTTGTACCTCCCTGCACTTCAACAGTTGCTGTTCCATTATTAAATCCATTACAGGAAGGATTTGTATAATCAATAATTGAAGCATTTGGACCGGGCTCATTTGACACAGAGAAATCACTGGTTAACAGACAATTATTCTCATCAGTTATGGATACAGTGTACACACTGGCAGGAACATTTTCAATGTAGTTATCGGTACCACCTGTTGACCATTCAAACGAAAGTTGTCCGGTTCCTCCTGTTGCACCAACATAAACTGATCCATCCGATTGACCGCAATTGGCAGGACTTACTGTATCTACTAGTTGAATCGGAGTTGGTTGAAGTACACTATCCGAAACTGAAACAACACAATCATTAGCATCTGTTACAGTCAGTGAATAAAGATCACTTGGTATACCTGATAAATTGTTACTAGTACTTCCATCAGACCATATATACTCATATGGAGCTGTACCGCCGGTAACATTGCTAATAATAGCTCCTGTAGAAGCACCGTAACAATCAACATCTGTAACTGATAATGTTACTTCCAAAGGAAACTGAGGTTGCGTAAGTGTAATACATTCTGATACTGTACATGAATTGGCATCTGTAGCTGTAACACAATACTGTCCTTCCGATAAGTTAGACAAATTTTGTGTTGTAGAGGCATTATCCCACAAATAGGTAAATGGTTCTAATCCTGCATCAACTGATAACTCAATGCTTCCATCTATACCACCATAACAATCTATTCCATCACCTACTAATAATATTGCGGGTTGTACATATTCAAATACTTCAAAATTACCAATATCTGTACAAGCATTCACATCAGTAACTGTAACATAATATGTTCCCGGAGAATTAATGGCTGCAGATTGTGTAATATCTCCTGTAGACCAGTTATAAGTATTATAACCCGCACCAGCATCCAATACAACACCGAATCCGGGACAATAAGCAGTATCTCCTGTAATTACAACTTCCGGAAGTGGATGTACAGTAACCAAAGTAGCTGCTTGTGCTATGCATCCATTGGCATCTGATATGGTAACTTCATAACTGGTTGTTACATTGGGTGCAGCTATTGGATTGGATAATGAAGTATCACTTAGTCCTTCTGATGGTGACCAGCTGTATGAAACCGGAGCAATACCATTTGTCAGAGTAGTTTGTAATTGAGTATCATCTCCAAAACAGATTTCCACATCACCACCGGATACTGCAGAAAACAAAGGAGGTTCTGTAATTGTGAAGCTTTTTATTGCAGGACATCCCTGTGCATCATACACAGTTACTTGGTAAGATCCTGCAGAAAGACCACTCACAACAGAATCATTAGCAATACCATCTGACCAAATATAAGCATAAGGAGGAGTTCCTCCTCCAGCCTGAACCTCAGCTGCTCCATCAGTAAATCCAAAACAACTGGCATTCGTTTGATTGATAATTGTTGCTTGTACAGGTGTTGGTTGCTCTACTACCAATGCCATAGATTCGTAACACCCCAGGGAATCCGAAACGAAAGCAGTATATGTACCAATGGGTAAATCTACAAGATATGAATTCTGCGAACTTCCCGGCGACCACATAATATCATATGGTGGAGTTGCACCAGAAGGAACAATTTCAACATATCCATCAGAACCTCCATAGCAGGATACATGAACAATTACACTATCCAGCAATAAAGGCTGATCGGGTTGTGTTAATGTTACAGAATCTACTGCGGAACACCCAACCTCATCGGTAACTGTAAGGCTATATGTTCCATCTGGAAGAAAATAAATACCTTCATCTGTAGAACTATCTGACCATATGTAATGGTATGGTTCTATACCTCCCGAAATACTGGATTCTATAAATCCATCATTCCCTTCGTTACAACTGATATTTGCATAATTATAAGCAAAAGCCAGTGGTACATGATTTGCCACTGTGGCCAATGCAGTTCCTACACATCCGATACTATCCGTTACTGTTACAGAATATGTTCCTAAAGGTTGATATATTGTATCTGAATTTTCTCCTGAACTCCAACTAAAAGTATATGAAGGAGCCCCACCAATTGCACTAGCTGAAACAAAACCACTATCTGTTACACAAACCGTTGTATCAATAACTGAAACCACAACAGGATCCAGCACCTCCACATGCATACAATTGGTATACACACAACTAACACCATCTGTAATGGTAACACACACATCTCCCCCTGCAAAGGAGATTTGTTCTGTAGTTTCACCAGTACTCCAATCATAGGAATATGGTGATTCACCAGGTGTTATTGTTACACTGTATATTTCTGATGCACCATCACATATTAGCTCATCGCCAGATATTTCAGCAGCCAAGGTACTGTTATATGCAACAACTGTAGTAGTATCACTATGTGTACATCCTTCTCCATCAGTAACAGTTACTGAATAGGTTCCTGAATTTACCACCAAGCTAGTTGAATCAAGCACACCATTACTCCATATAAAAGAATAACTACCATCGCCACCAGTTGTTTGAATATCAATTGTAATTGTACTATCGCATGATATAAGAGAAGTAGGATCCATCTCCACTTGCAGCAATGGATTCTGATTTATTGTTACGCTGGCAGATGTTGTACATCCCAGGGAATCGGTTACATTTACTGTATAAGAACCTTCGCTAAGTATATCTGTAGAATAGGCTGTACCTCCAAATGGAGTCCAGTTATAGGAATATGGCATTGTTCCACCCTGAACCAGAACTGAGGCATAACCATCATTACCACCGAAGCAACTAACATCAGAAGAGCTATCGATTACAGCTGTTAACAAAAGAGGTTCCGTAACAGTAACAGAAAGAGTTTCTGTACAAAGGTGACTATCTGTTACAGTAACAGAATATGTTCCAGCAGCTAATCCTGTTGCAGTCTGACTGGTTTGTCCATCGGACCATAAATATTCAAATGGAGGTGTTCCCCCGGAAGCATTTACCGTTGTATTTCCATCTGCACCACCAAAGCAACTAACATTCGTTGTTGCGTTAGATAAGATAATATCAGGAGGTTCAGCAATAATAACATTTGTACTTGCTGTACAAGCATTTGCATCGGTAACTGAAACCGTATAATTATCAGCTGGCAGTGATGTTGCAGCAGCATCAGTACCTCCAATTGGCGACCAGGAAAACTCATAGGCAAGGGTTCCTCCTGTTGCAATTGCTGTTGCACTACCATCTGCTGATCCATAACAAAGTGCATCTGCAGAATCAGAAATAGAAATTTCAAGCAACAAAGGTTCTGTAATCTCAACTGAATCTACAATACTACAATTAATTGAATCTGTAATAGTTACATAATAATAACCAGCTGGAACACCTGTGATATTATCCAGTGTACTACTGCTAGACCAAACATAATTATAAGGTGGCACGCTACCGCTAACTGAGACTGAGGCCTGACCATCGGAATATGAAAAACAGCTCACATCCAAAGGGGTTAATGAAGAAACAAGTTGTGTAGCTTCGTTCACAGTTAAAGTTGCTTCAGCTTCACAAACATTTGGATTAGAATCTGTAATTGTTAATGTGTATGTTCCTGCTGGTTGGAATACACTCGTATCTGAATCACCAGTACTCCACAAATAATTATATGGAGCCTGCCCTCCGGTAACAATTGATGTTATGCTTGTACTGTCACCAAGACAGATAATATCAGGTACATTAAACTCTATTTCCAGCAAAGAATCAATAACAACAGTTATACAGGAATTAAACAAACAACCCACATCATCGGAAACTGTAACGCAATATATTCCAGAAGGTACAGTAATTGTACTATCTGTTTCGCCTGTATTCCATGCATACGTATAATTTCCAAAACCACCAAAAGCAGTCGCTGTTATTTCAGTTGTACTTCCATAACACAGGTTTTCAGGTTCAGGAATTGTTGCTGTTAAATCCACAGTAGGAGCAATAATTACCATTGAATCAACATCAGTACATCCCACGGCATCTGTTAATGTAACCGAGTACTCACCAGAAATAACAACAATACTTGAATCTGTTAATCCATTGCTCCATGCATAACTATAACCTGGCGTTCCACCGTTTGCAGTTACATCAATATTGGTTGTAATTGAACAGGACATAATGCTTCCTGCTGCTGTAACCAATTCCAGGTACGGATTCTCATTTAATGTAACCGTAGCCGTAGCATTACACATAGCAGGATTTGCATCTACAACTGTTAAGGTATACGTACCGGCACCAACATCATTCAAATTTGCTGTAGTAGCCCCATTGCTCCACAAATAGGAATACGGAGGAATACCTCCTGTAACCGCACTTGTAATATCGGTGGTTTCACCATAACAAATAATTGATGGAGCATCCAGACTTATATTAATAACAGGAGATATCGTAATATTGACGGTATCCAAAACAGGATTGCAAGCTCCATTTCCTGTTGTCTCAAGAATAAGCTGAGCCATACCATTGGCAATTTCATCAGCAGTAGGTGTATATGTTACAGATAGAACCGAATCATTGGGGCTTATTAGGCCCAAGCCGCCATGCCAATATCCTCCTGTTGCACCTGTGACAATCCCGTTTAGTGATACAGAACCCTGATCTTCACAAATAAACTGGTCAGCACCGGCATCAACCGTAGGCATCGGACTTTCTGTTACCGTAATATTGTTTATTACTTCCGGACAATCAGGATATGTTGCATCCTGTATAACAACTGAATAATCTCCTGGAGTTAGTGCAAAATATGTTGAATCTGTTCCAACAACACTACCCAGACCATCATAGGCATCTGTCCAGATAAAATTATACGGTGGCATTCCACCATTAACAACGTCACCGATTAAAATTCCCGGGTTATTTTCACAATATTCTACACCAATAGGATCATTTTCAATTGGTGGTATAAAATTCACACGAATTGTATCACAAAATGGCTCAGGAGGAGCACAAACAGACTCAGGAATACCACAAACCATATAATCTACATAATCGGGGTAACCTGGTAATGGACTAACATGTGCTACACTACAACCAGAAGTACAATCCAGATATGCATTATATTCACCAGTACCTGATGTAATATCTGTCCATGTTATTAGTGAATCAATTAAACCATAAACTTCCATTGTTATTGAGCATCCCAATGTAGTAATTGAGCCTGGTGATACCGATGGCTCAGGTATAGATGTTATCGCATAAGTATTTAGATTAGCACCGGGTTTACAAAAAGTAATATAATGAGGTCCAACACCATCCACACAAATAGCTTCTCCAACAGGTGTTGGCGGTCCACAATTTATCTGGTAAAATAGAGCTCCCGGAGGAACTGCACCGGAGCTAATTGAAAAACTAATTGCAACAGCCGCAGAATCAAGTGTAACACCAAACTCGATGCAACGATCAGGATTGCTGGTTCCACAACAGTTACCCTGTCGCACAATCGGAGGGTCAGACACCCAGGTTCCACCAGGATTACCTGTTAAATCAACACTATAATAAGGAACATTGGGACCACAATCTCCACCTTGTGCATATGCTGATTTGTCCTGAATTACAAGCAATAAAACAGGCAAAAGAAACATCAATCTGCAAAGATTGAATAATCGAATATAGTTAGTGCAGCTTTTCAAATTCCATCTTATACATGATACAGACGATAAACACATTTATAAGTTGTTTCATTTCGTAATAATAATTAAGAAACGAGCAACAGAAAGCATCTGTTCATTGTTTTTCGTCCAAAAAATACTTTTTTGGTAATCAAAAATACAGCGAAACAAATTATTTATCCTTGCTTTTAATCAAAATCTCTATTTTTTTGAGTGAACTGTTAAAGAATATGACAAATGTAATGTAAGAAGTTATGAAAATTCAATAAACCAGATAATACAAATCCTCAAATAGTTGTTTTGATCCGTCTTCACACCCTATTACTCTACCATTTTGACTGCGGCGAAAAACAAAAGGCTCCTTTTCCGGAGCCTTTTGTAGCGAGAGTGAGACTTGAACTCACGACCTCAGGATTATGAATCCTGCGCTCTAACCACCTGAGCTACCTCGCCATAATTTTAGGCTTGCAAATATAATATTTTATTTTTTAAACAAAATTATTTATTCCCTTTTCAAACACTTCAATAACATAAAATGTATCGTATTTATCATAAATATATTATAATTCATCAAAAGAATACCTTCAATCGCATGCACATATTTGTTTTCAAAGCTTTTTATATTATATTGCAAGAATCAACAATAATTTTAAGAATGTCCGATAAAATTAAATATACTCTAGAATACAACATTAAATCTTCCCGTAAAGTATTGTTTAACAGATTAAGCACAGCTGGTGGCCTTTCTGAATGGTTTGCCGATGATGTTAATGTGAGAGGGAAAAATTTTGTTTTTATTTGGGATGGAACAGAGCAACAAGCAGAATTGGTGTCAAAAAAAGATTGTAAAAATGTGAAGTTTCAATGGGAGGAGGAAGATGATGACAGCTATTTTGAATTTAAAATAAACACCGATGATTTAACAGGCGATGTTGCGCTCATTATTACTGATTTTGCTGAAGAAGACGAGATTGAGGACGCTAAAAATCTTTGGGATTCTCAAATATCTGAATTAAAACACATCCTGGGCGGTTAAGCTTCTATTCTTTGCTGTTTTTAAAATATTTTCTTTTTATCTTCGTTGATTCAAGGAAAAGCAATACCTGTGAAAAAACTCCACTGGTTAATAATACGAAATTATATAGGTCCACTGATCCTAACATTCTTTGTATCAGTGTTTCTGCTCTTAATGCAATTTCTTTGGAAATACATTGATGAGCTTGTAGGAAAAGGTCTGGATCTAAATATTATTGCCGAATTGATGCTATATGCCAGTGCAACTATGGTTCCTATGGCATTGCCACTTGCTATTCTACTTTCTTCAATAATGACATTTGGAAACATGGGTGAACATTACGAATTGGTAGCCTGTAAATCGGCAGGTATTTCACTCATGCGTATAATGACACCGCTTATTGCAGTAACGATGTTAATCAGTACTCTTGCATTTCTTTTCAGCAATCATCTCCTGCCCATTGCCAATTTAAAAATGACTACATTGCTTTATGATGTAAGACATAAGAGACCAGAGCTTGATGTAAAACCCGGTATTTTCTACAATGGAATTGATGATATAAGTATTAAAATTGCTGATAAAAATAAGAATACAAATATGATGTATGACCTGATGATTTATGATCACAGGGATAAAAAAGGCAATTCCAATGTAACGATAGCAGATTCAGGCTCTATGAAAGTAACTCAGCAGCAGGATATGCTGGTATTCACCTTATACAATGGCCACACTTATGAAGAAGTGAGAGAAGACGGCGTTAGAGCTGACAAAAGAAAATATCCCCACAGAAGACATAACTTTTCCAAACAAACCATTGCAATAATGTTGGAAGGTTATGGCATGGAGCGATCTGATGAAGATTTATTCAAAGACGGATATAAGATGCTTAATATTAAACAATTGAGAAGCGCGGAAGATTCTCTTAAAGATGCGTTTAAGGATCGAAAAAACCAATTCAGTAATAGCTTGTACAGTACAAATTTCTATAGAAAGGAAATTAAAACAGATTCTGCAAAAACGATACAAAAAGAGAAAGGGTATAAAAAAGTTAATGTTGATAGTTTATTTAATGCTATGGACACTAAGAAAAAAGTCAAAATTATTACTATGGCAGCCAACTATGCCCGATCAACCAAAACATACATAAACACAACAAGTGAAGACTTTTTTATCCGAAATAAATGGATATGGAAACACCAAATAGCCTGGCACAAAAAGCTAACACTTTCATTTGCCTGCCTTGTGCTTTTCTTCATTGGCGCTCCACTGGGAGCCATCATTAGAAAAGGTGGAATTGGCATGCCTACTGTAGTTTCTGTTCTGCTATTTATCGTTTACTATGTAATTGATATTACAGGTGAAAAATTTGTAAAAGAATGTGTTATGCCTGCTT
>PKSZ01000701.1 GCA_002869425.1 Marinilabiliales bacterium | reverse complement strand
TGCATCCTTGGATTTTTCCAATTATGTGGGAAGAATTGCCATTGGCAGAATTTTCAGAGGAAATGTGGAAGAAGGTCAGTTTTATCAGTTGTGCAAAAAAGCAGGAAAAAAGGAGAAAGTAAAAATAAAAGAGCTGTTTGTATTTTCTGGCTTAGGCAAGGAAAAAGTAAAAAGTGTTAGAAGCGGTGATATTTGTGCAATAGTTGGATTTGATGATTTTGAAATAGGCGACACAGTTGCTGATCTTGAAGCACCGGAACCCTTACCAAGGATTGCAATTGATGAACCAACCATGAGCATGTTGTTTACCATTAATACATCTCCGTTTTTTGGCAAGGAAGGAAAGTTTGTTACATCCAGACATTTAAGAGATCGCCTGTATAAGGAAACAGAGAAAAATCTGGCACTTAGGGTTGAGGAAACAAATACTGAAGAATCCTTTAATGTTTTTGGCAGAGGAATTTTACATTTATCCATCTTGATTGAGACCATGAGGAGAGAAGGGTATGAATTTCAAGTAGGAAAGCCTCAGGTTTTGATGAAAACCATCGATGGAATTCAATGTGAACCTTTTGAAACATTGTTAATTGATGTTCCTGAACAATATGCAGGAAAGGCTATTGACTTGGCAACCATGAAGAAAGGTGAATTACAAGTAATGGAGCCAAAAGGAGACCTTCAGCACCTGGAGTTTAGTATTCCGGCAAGAGGGTTAATAGGATTGAGGAGCAATGTTTTAACTGCAACGGCAGGTAAGGCTATTATGACTCATCGTTTTTCAGGATATCAGGCGTACAAAGGAGATATTCAGGGCCGTTTTGCAGGCTCTATTGTTTCAATAGATACGGGACAGGCTCTTGCTTATGCAATAGATAGATTACAGGATAGAGGTAAGTTTTTTATTGATCCGGGAGAACAAGTTTATAAAGGACAAGTTATTGGCGAACATACCAGAGATAAAGATCTTGAAGTAAATGTAATTAAAGGGAAAAAGATGTCCAATATGAGAGCATCAGGTACTGATGATAGTATGCGAATTGCTCCTAAGATTATGTTTTCATTGGAAGAAGCAATGGAATATATAAAAGAGGATGAGTATCTTGAAGTTACACCTCAAAATCTGCGAATGAGGAAAATTTAGCTGTTAATTAATTTAATGTTGCTCTGATTTTAAAGTTAAAAAGGCCATATCCAGTGCTTTTATCAAATAGTGCTTCTCTTTTACTTCTGATGGATTTTGCTTTAAATAACTTTTCATCTACTTCAACAACAGTGCATTTGGAACCATTAACAAAAACATGATTACCCCTTTGTAGTTCCCTGAATGAAGATGGTGTTGTTTTAAAATTTTTCAATAAATAACTGTATTCTTCATTTAGCTTCTGCATCACATTTTTTCTTCCACCCAGATCAGGATGATTGGTTTTTGCAAGCTCCCTGTAAATTTTCTGTAATTCTTCTTTAGTTAAAATTTCATCAAAATACATGACTTTATAACAATTAGGTTAACAGAATTTTATGCAAACTAGGAATTATGTTAAATATAAACAATTCGTAATATTACTATTTTTTGAACAGGTCGTTGTGAATAATCAGAAAAGTTCTACTTCAATATTCTGAATAAATGCTGTTACAGTGTATTCTCCCTCTACTTTTGCATCAGAGAATAAGAACAGTACAGGGGTTTCTTCACCCGACTTGGTTAAAATATTAGCTTCCCTGCGTTCTCCAATGAATTTTTCTTTATTCGGATCTACGAAACTTCCTATAAATTCGTCATTTTCAATGGTTTCTTTTGAGAATAACATGGAAACATCATTCCCAATTGTTTCTTCTTTTGTGTATTCCCAAATTTCTTCTGCTGCCTTATTGAAAAATTCAATTTTCCCTGTGCCACCAATGGTTATTATTGAGTCAAGTGCACCTTCAAGTGTTTTTTCGTTCCTTATTTTAATAATCTCTATTTCCTTGAATTGCTGCTGCATTTCTTTCTTCGCTTCATCCAGTTTCTG
>PKSZ01000523.1 GCA_002869425.1 Marinilabiliales bacterium | reverse complement strand
ATTGATAAAATTGTTGAGCTACAGCACTACTCAAGAGGTAAAAAAAGAAAAGAAGAAATAAGAGACACGATTTATATACACAATATATTATTTGAATTTGATAAAAATGTTATAAATGACCCTGTTTTGGATATCCTGGCTGAATATCTAAAAAACAATCCTAAAGCCATTATTGAAATTGGTGGTCATGCCGATTCTAACGGTCCTGAAATTTATAATATTCACCTTTCATTGCGAAGAGCAATATACATAAACAACTACCTGATCGACAAAGGTGTTTCACCTGCAGCACTCATTGTAAAAGGTTATGGTGAAAAGTATCCTTTAATTCCAAATGACATTCCGGATGGAGCAGAATATGACAGCTTACACAAATTCAACAGAAGAGTTGATTTTAAGGTGATAAGAGAAGGCAAACAAGTATTGATTATCAATGAAATACCGATTCCTGAATACTTGAAAAACCATAGGGATGACGATATTCTTGACAATCTTTTTGCTGATAATGATAACGATGGGGTTCTTAATAAAGATGACAATTGTATTGATCAGGCAGGTCCGGTAAATAACGGAGGATGTCCTGAAGTAAAAGAAGAAGTGAAAGAAGTAATGAAAAAAGCCATGGAAGGACTGTTCTTCAATCCGGGAAGTGATATTATTAAGAAAAGTTCGTACAAAGTGCTAAATAATGTTGTTGAAGTAATGGAATCGAATCCTGGTTATAAATTAAGCATCAAAGGACACACTGACAACCAGGGGAAAGCCGACTTCAACCTTGAGCTTTCGCAAAAAAGAGCAGATGCAGCAAAAAATTACCTTATTGGTAAAGGCATAGACTCAAGAAGGATTCAGACGAAAGGCTTTGGAATGTCAATGCCCGTGGCTCCCAATAATACCCGTGAAGGCAGAAAAAAGAATCGCAGGGTGGAATTTGAAATTGTATTCTAACGATTCTTGTCCAGACTATCTACCAATTGCTTATAATATTTGGTTTTGAACAAGACACTCAACCTTGAGTCGCTTTTCATTTTATCCCAATCATTAAACCCAAGCAAAACGGCATTTTTCATCGTACCAATGGATTTTGTTGTATCGCCTTTTAAAGCGTGAAAACACGACCATAAATAACTGCAATCCGGGTTATTTGGATCAGCATAATGATAAACCTCTAAAAACTTACCGGCATAATCAATCTGACCTGAACTCAAAGCATTATCAGAATGAGAATATCCAAGTATACTAACATACCCAAGCCGTCTTGCATACGACTGTTTTCTGGCTTCTTCATCTGTGGCTTTATACTTTTTCCTGATATTGTCTATTTGATTTATCCACCAATCTACACTTTGTGAAACAAAAGAATTGAAAAACAACTGTTTAACTTTTTCTTCTTCAGCCAAAACACCTTGTTGATATTGTAGCTCCTTTTGAAAATCAGATTGTTTTCTAAAGTTTTCCAAAACCCTCACAATAGAATCAACAGGCGCAATATTTTTAAAAAACAAAATGTAATTATCAAACAATTGATTCTTTTCAATAAGGTCATCACTTGCTTCTATTTTAGAATAAAAGTATTGCTGTGCTGCATTCACTGCTGAATCATTACGAATATTTTTGTGACTTCTCAGATAATCCATATCAAGAAACAAAACGGACATATCAATTTGCTCATCTCCAGGCCACTCATGCTCTCCATCCCAGGTAATCAGACAAGAAGGAAAGCCACTCCGATTCAGGCTCTTATTCAATCCCAACATTTCCAGATAGTTAAAATCATACTTCCCAACTATACCTGCCAGTGCAAAAGTGTTGTTTAACTTTTCATTATTGGGTAAGCCTGCACCACAAGCTACAACCCCTTTAATATCATAACTATGCTCTGCCATATAAACAGCAGCACGTGCACCCCCGGAAAAACCTCCTGCATATATTCTGGAAGGATCAACATACAGTCGTGCTTTCAAATCATTGATAATCTTATTACCGATGGTCGCTGTTAAATCG
Organism: Marinilabiliales bacterium; assembly: GCA_002869425.1. Lineage (GTDB taxonomy): Bacteria > Bacteroidota > Bacteroidia > Bacteroidales > BM523 > BM523. The sequence continues at coordinate 9,879 of PKSZ01000523.1, read as the reverse complement.
AAGGGCATACCATTCTTTGAAGAATTGGATGCAGCCACAATATAATTTCTTTTTTCGGCAGTGTTTTTAAAGCTATTGATAGCCAGCTCACTATTTGCATGTGCATCAAATAATACAATCGCCGGAAGTGCTGTTTTGTAGTTATAGGAAGAAGGTATATACAAATCATAGCTTATCGATTGATCATTTCTTGCAGACAAAGCTTTTATTACACTTCCTTTCTTCAGGCTGTCCTTGACGACAGACTTCGATTCCTTTTGAGGCAAATTTTCCGGTGTACTATCCTTTTTGTCCTGTTTTTCTGAATTGCAGGCATATAGAACTATCGCAACAAAAAGAAAACTTATTAATCGATTCATAATGTTGGTTTTATTAAAATTTTTCCTTCAGACATGTTTTGGATATAATATTTCAAGCCTTTAACAACTTCATCAAATGAATATATTCCACTAATGGAAGTTTGTATGAATTTCTCTTCAAATAAAGATTGAATTTTATTCGTAAGTTCCAGAAAATCCGATTCATTTTTCTGGCCAATCCAATCCAGGGCATTAAAACCCAAAATCTTTTTGTTTTTGAATATAATATCCATTGTATTCAAACCCGCAATATCTTTATTACTTAAGCCACCATAAATTAAAAGATCGGAGTTTGGTTCAAGGGCATTAAAAAGTTGCGCAGCTTCTTCACCCCCAACGGCATCAAAACACAAATCAACCTTTTCTGCCTTTATTGTTTCAACCAATTCCTCTTCAAAATTATCTGTAGCACTACAAAGTACTATCGAATTATCCTGATCAATTATTTTTTGTTGCTGTTCCGGTTTGCGCACTATATTAACAACTGTAATATCCTCCTTTTTGGCCAGCATCCTGATAAATGATGCCAATTGCCCCCCTGCAGCGTTCTGCACTATGGCTTTGGCCTTTTTTTGCTTTGCATACTCAATCAGTCCAATAGCTGTAATTGGGTTTATGTATAAAGTTGAAGCCTGTTCATCGTCAATTGCATCCCTTGCCGGAATACAATTTTTGTAATGAATCTTTGCAAATTCAGTCCATGTTCCACTGGTTTGCGACTGGGTAAAACAGGCAACTCTTTTCCCCATCATGGATTTTGCCACAGTATTATTTCCTGCATCAACAACCACACCACTACCCTCAAAACCCATAAGGGCCGGCAATTTCTTTACAACATTATATTTCCCTTGCATAAAAGCGATATCCGAAGGATTGCAGGGTGCCGCAGCTATTTTCACCAATACTTCCTCATCGGAAATTTTGGGTATATCAACTTCCATTACTTTCAAACCAAGCATGGCTCTTAACACATTTCCATTATAAGCGGGCAATACAATTGATTTCATTTTTATCAGACTTGTGAATATTTTCCTAAGATACACAAGTTTTATTTTTTTATAAATAATGCTTTTACCTTTCCTTCCGGATAATTTCAAATTGTTAATGCTTAAAAATGAAATCATCAGCGGAAATTTGTATTTTTAACATCAGTTAATAGATTATGAAAAATACGGTGTCAAGAACAATTCAGCTTTTCTTTTTTGCATTCATTTTGATTGGATGTAATGCTCAAGACGATAACAAACCTTTTACACAAAACACAGTTGCTCACACAAATGATAATCAGCAAGATGTGCCAGCCGTTGTGGATAAACCTCAGATTGTTGAAAACATACCACTACCGGAGGGTTACACAAGAATTGCTGTTGATTCAGCTTCTTTTGGTTTTTTTCTGAGGAATATAAGAATAGACTCAAACAATACTGTGTACTATTTCAATGGAGAAAAAAAATACAGTCAGAATCTGCATTATGCTATTCTTGCATTTGATATTGGCACCAGAGATTTGCAACAATGTGCCGATGCTGTAATGAGATTGCGAGCAGAATATTTATACTGGTTGCAAGATTATGGGAAGATTCATTTCAATTTTGTAAGTGATGGTAAGCCCCGATACTTTGATAAGTACTCCAGGGGCGACTACAGTCGTAAAAATTTCAGAAAATATCTTGATTACATATATTCATATGCCAATACACGATCGCTTAAAGCGGAATTACTGCCTGTTGATTCTATTCAAAATATTATGCCCGGCGATGTATTTATCCAATCGGGAAATCCATATGGACACGCTGTTACAGTAATAGATGTTGCAATAAATACACAAAATGACGATAAGATATTTATGGTTTGCCAGAGCTTTATGCCAGCGCAGAGTATTCATATACTGAAAAATCTGGAAAACCATAAACTTAGTCCATGGTACAGCACCAAAGAATGCTCGCCACTAAAAACACCGGAATGGACATTTGATGCAAAAGATTTGAGGAGGTTTGCAGAATAAATCAGGCTTTATCTTTCAAAAATATATCCCCTATAAACTTGATTGTATCATTAACAGGCACAAAAGAATAGTTTAGTTGGTCAAGAACCTTACGATTGGAATAAATAAGATTCTCTTCGGCTGACTTAGCAGATTTTCTGGTAATTTTTGGTTGCTTTCCGGTTAATGTACTTTTTAAGCTTTCCAATCTCCAGGCCAAATTTAACATAGAACTTGTAACTCGTTTATTAGGTGGCTTTACTTTCAAATTATCAGCAATTTGCATTAAAATTTCTTTATATGAAATACATTGCGATGATAATACGAAGCGTTCGTTAAAACAATTATTGTCCATTAAATGAAGCATTATATCCACAACATCCCGGACATCAACATATCCATTAGTCCCTTCAGTATAGTATTTCATCCCCTTGTAAACATGACGAAAAAACGAAGATGAGCCACGACTCCAAAATCCAGAGCCTAAAATCACAACCGGATTCACAATTACTGCTGACAAACCTTCTTCTATTGCTCTGTTTACTTCCATCTCTGCCAAAAACTTACTTACGGCATAATCAGATTTATCCAATTCAAAATCCCACTCTGATTCTTCGTTAATTGGCGAACCATCCACAGAGTGTCCCAGAGCTGCAACTGAACTTACGTGGCAAAACTTCCTGACTTTATTTTCCAATGCAGCATTAAGAACATTTTCTGTGCCCCTGTGATTTACTGCAAATATTTTTTGCTTATCGGAAGGTTGAAACGATACAAAAGCAGCTGTATGATATACTTCTTCCATTCCCTCCATCTCCATCAATAAGGAATCCGGCTGCGTTACATCACCTTCATGCCAGATAATCCTGTCGAACAATTCACTCGCCTGATCTGAATAATAAGAAAATACCTTTTTTACGTATGCTGTGTTGCTCTCTTTTCTCGCCAAGGCATGTACTTCTTTACCTCGCTTTAAAAGAACATATAGCAAGCGAGAACCAACTAATCCTGTGCCTCCAGTAACAAAAATCAAAATCAAATTGTTTGAAGTAAAGATAAGCAATATGAAACACCAAACAACTATATCACCCTGAATACTGATGTTTATCAACCCTAAGAATTTGACTTCCTGTTTCTCATTCCATAATTTGCAAAAGGAAACAATAACTTGAATGATAGCTACAAAATATTTGCATGAACTCACCAATGAAGACCTTCTAAGGTTTCCGGTATGGGAATATATCAAAACCCGATATGTTGAAAAAGGAATACCTGTTTCACCTTTGCGTGACAACATCGAAACACTGAAAAGCAGATTATCGAATGCAATGGTTTTTGATACTTTTTATGTAAAAGCCAGTTTTCACACAAATAACAAAAGAATTTTTCATGGGTTTTGTACAGTATCAAATCATACATTCAAGTTTGAAATTCAACCCTATAAACCGACTATAATTCAAGGCAAAAAACATATCCCTTTTTGGTTTGGAAGACATCAACCGGAAGAAGAAACAATCGTTGGCTACTTTATGCACCTAAGAATTAACCCTGAAAATTTATTTCCAGTAACTGTACATATTGAACCCGATATTTTTCATATTGAAAAAGAAGGAAAAATTCCAGGATTTTCAGGCATTGATGACAAAATGAAAGATATCATCATTTCATCACCCTAGGACTGTTATTTGCTAATAATCTTAAACTCTGTCCTTCTGTTAAGGGCTCGCCCTTCAGGATTATCGCTACCATCTGGATTTTCATTGGGTGCAATCGGTTGGGTTTCACCTGCACCTTTGGCTATGAGACGTGAACCATCTATCCCATGATCAATCAAATACATTACAACAGCAGTGGCTCTTTGTTGAGAAAGTTTAAGGTTGTAATCATCATTACCACGGCTATCTGTATGACCTGACACTTCAATTTGCACACTTTCGAATTCTTCCAGTAGTTTCCGAAGTTTCTCCAATTCAGCAAATGATTCTTCTTTTAGTGTTGCCTTATCATAATCAAAGAAAATATTCTTCAAGACAATACTTTTCCCAACCTCCATCCTTTTCAATTCAATATCTTTGCGCACTTCCTGATATCCTGTAGTATCTTTAATATCTACGTTTTCCGAATGAAAAAGATAATTCTCTGAACTTACATTGATACCATAGTTTTTCCCTGAAGGCAATGAAACCAAATACTTACCGGTTTTGCTATTGGAACGAAATACTGCGACCACCATATTTTCTTCATTATCAATTATTTCAATCCTAGCCTCCACGGGCTTTTGGGTATCTTCATCTTTAATAAAACCTGTCAGCAATGTAAGATTAGGCTCCTCTTCCTTGATGGTTGAATCTTTTAAAAATGTAACCATATACAAATCCAAACTTCCATAGCTATCATCACGAACAGATGCATAGTATCCATGCTCTCCACTTGCAGAAAGTACAAAGAAAACATCTTCATCCGGTGTATTTAAAGGGTAACCAATATTTTGTGGTTGCTGCCATTTTCCCTCTTCAAAACTCGCCTTAAAAATATCATAACCACCGACAGTTTTGTGTCCGTTTGAACTAAAATACAAAGTTACACCATCAGGGTGCAAAAACACAGCATCTTCATCTCCGGCAGTATTTATGGGAGCTCCCAAATTTTGAGCCGGGCCCCAATTCCCTTCGCTATCCTTTTTAGAAAAATAAATATCCCTTCCCCCCAATCCACCAGGTTTATCAGAAACAAAGTACAATGTACGTCCATCAAAAGAAAAACAAGCCGAAGGCTCATGATGCTCTGAATTGATATTATCGTTTAGCTTTTCTGGCATTGACCACTCGCTACCCATCAATTCACAGCGATAAATATTGCCATTTCCTTCATCATCATTATAGATTAAAAGTTCCTGACCATCAGGAGACAAACCCACTGTTGCATCGTGATAATATGTATTAACCGGTTCACCCATATTCTGGGGATTTCCCCATTCACCATCATCATTTCTGGAGGTAATATAAAGATCTTCATAATAATCACCACTTTCCGGATCAATTTCACCTCCGGTAGTATTGTTTCTTCTAGATGTAAATATCATTATTGATTCATCGGCTGAAATTAAAGGACAATACTCTGCAAATCTAGAATTTACAATCGATCCCACATTTTCAATTTTTACATTCCGGGGTGTTTTTATAAGCTCCTTTATATACTCACACTCTTCTATCTTCTTCTCAATTTTCTGAACTGTTTCAGAAGAAGCTGTATCTTTCACTAGTGTAAAGTATCTTTTATATTCTGTAATAGCACTATCGGGTTCTATAATAAACTGATAGGCCTTACCTTTCATCCAGGCTATTTTGGGTGTATAATCTCCATTTAAGCTTCTTGCATGTTCTAAATAATGTAGTGCTTCTGTCCTGTGAAATGCCTTCAAACAACAAAAAGCCATCTTCATATTCAATTCGATATTATCGGGATTGAATGAATTTGCATTTTTATAATAATAAAGTGCTTTTGTATAGCCTGTTAAACCTCCCATTTCATAATACTGGTCTCCCCACTTAATTTCTTTCATTGCATCTCGTAATTTAGCTCTATCCTCAAAATTATCTTTGCTAAATTCTATATTCTGAGCGCGAAGACATGAAATGCCCACAATCAACCATATTGTGATAAGATACCACTTATTCATAAGCCTGACATTCAATAATTGTCAGCAAATATAGTACTTTGAAATTTGAGCGCTAAACTCAACCCAAGAAAACAGCTTATTTCTTAGCAGACATCTCCAATAAAGTCTTTATCTGGTCAATTTCTGCTTTTAATGCATCATTGGCCTTTTCAAGTTTATCAACCCTGCTATAATCTTTCTTTAGCTTCTTATTCTCTTCCTGAAGTTTTTTTATAATTGCCTGCTGCTCTTTAACTGCTTCAACCAACAAAGCAGTAATTGGTGCATATTGCATAGAGTAAGAATCGTTTGTGTTATCCACAACTTCCGGCAGCACTCCTTCAACTTCCTGGGCAATAAAACCAAGCTGTCTGCCCATAGACTGCTTATCTTCCTCTTTCCAGAAATAGGTTACACCCCTCATATTCAAAACTTTATCCAAGGCATTGTCAATGGTGTGAATATCCTTTTTTAACCTTACATCACTATCATTAAACCAAGCAAAATCACCTCCTGCTGTTCCATTAGCGTAAAAAGTTCTATTATTTGGATTGTGTCCACTATTACCATTAATTACCACTCTGTTATTTGTAAAATCACCCCAAATTAATGGACTTGAGCTTGAAGAATTTTCAATGTACAATTTGTCTGATCCATTTTCATAATAACCCGCCCTGTATCCAATAAACACATTTCCATCTCCGGCAACTGTCATTCCTCCACTGCCATATCCTGCATAAGATCCAATGAATACGTTTTCACTTCCCAACTCATGATCAGCACCAGCATTATAACCAACCATTGCATTGCTTGAACCTTCTTCCATCCATTTTCCTGCCTCAGCACCCAGGAAAGTATTATTTGTAATATTTACACTTGCTACGGCTGTTAAACCAGCATATGCCCCAAGGGCTGTATTAAAATTTCCTTTGCTATTTTTACCTGATGTTTCTCCAACAAATGTATTGCCGCTTCCGGAAGCATCGCGACCTGCATATTCACCAATATAAGAGTTTGAAGTTCCGGTAGTTTGGGTATAACCAGCCTCCATTCCAACATATACGTTACCTGCTCCACTAATATTTGAATAACCAGCATTGTTTCCTAAAAATATATTATATCCACCATCACTTGATGTACTACCTACATTGTTATAACCTGCACCAACTCCAATAAATAAGTTACATGGGCCATTCACATTATTAAAACCTGCTTCCTTTCCGATGAAGATATTGTCATGTCCATATTCACTAAACGCAGCACCACGATTGTTAAAACCGGCTTGGTTTCCAATAAAAATATTGTTGGCTCCCTTAAACTCACCATATCCCACATTGCTGTATCCTGCCTGGTATCCGATAAAAATATTATCATACCCCTGTGTATTTGAATACCCAGCTTCATAACCAAAAAAAGTATTATGCATACCGGATGTAATCGAGCTTCCCGCGTGATGTCCGATAAGATAATTAGCAGGTGTTAAATCCATATATCTTCCTTGATTGGCTGCATTCAAATTATCAACTGCAAAACCCTCATCACCGTCTACATAGACCCTTGTACTATCGTCTTGAATAAACAGATAATTGTTTGTAAAATCACCTTTGGCTGGGCTAAATCCACCCACTGCAAATCCACCACGACTTCCGGTTGCTTTAACTGGGGTATAGTCGTCGTCAATATACACCCTTACACTATCAGGTGTTACCCTTAAATATTCATTTGTTAAAGCACCTTTGGCAGGACTAAAACCACCTACTGCAAATCCACCGCGACTACCTGTTGCTTTGGTTGCATCATCAGAGACATAAACCCGAACACCATAGGGATAAACTGCAAAAACCGTATCTCCATCAGAATTCTGAACATGAAATAACGCATCATTCGCTCCCAAAGATGAAGAACCTTTAACTTCAACAGATCCTTCACTTTTCAAAACCAGTCTTGCATCTTCAGCAGAAACATTATTCATGTCTGACAAGGGTCTGTTTGCCAGGATTAAATCTCCACGCCCATAGCTTAACCTATCCTGATAAAAAATACCGCCCTTTGAAGTGTTCACAGTTGTTCCATTCCAAAACCGAATGCCAGACATTACACCATAAGATCCACTTGAATTCTGGATTTGAAGGAAAGTTCCATTTGTTCCTGACACATCTGTAGAAGCATGCCTGATATGCATCTTTTGTATTGGTGCATTGATACCAATACCAACAGAATCGTATAAATCAGCAGTAAAGATATACGGATCAGACCTTAGCCAAAATGGTCCGTCAGCTGTTCCTGATGATAAATCTATCCACTGTGTTCCATCATAATAATAAAAGCCATCAAAACTTGTATCATAAACCAACAAACCCTCAGCAGGTGTAACAATATTCAATCGCTGGGTGCTGGTTAATCTTGGTGTTAAAAAACCTTTACTGTTAGAATACACATCCAGCATTGCTGAAGAGTGTGCATTATATGTTTCCTCATCGGTAATGGCTACATTTTGTGCCTGTAGATTTACAAAAAACAAGCTAATGATTATAATTGCAATTAGTTTTCTCATAATAAGCGGGAGTTTAGTTCTATCAGTTATCATCAAATTTAGTGAAATTTTATGATATTTTTCATCTAAATTGATAAATGCAAGCTATTTATAAACAAAAGAGCATATTTTTAGTATAGATTTCATTTCTTTGAACAAGCAGAGCTTATTTATTAACCCGAAACATGTAATTTCGTAGTTACATCAAGAAAAATAAATGTTCAAGCATTTCATCATAACAAGATATAATATCAGGATACCGGGATGGGAAAAGAAGAACAATAATCCTGCATTGAACAAAGACTGGCTCGACCATAGATTTCTGTTATTCAAAAACTATTGTTTACCCTCAATAATACACCAAACAAACCAGAATTTTGAATGGTTAATCTGCCTGGATGTGAATACAGATGAGAGCTATATATCTGGATTACAACAAGAGCTTTACGCATATCCACACTATAAAATTATCCTCGTTGATGGATATTCCCGTTTTGTGGATACGGTACATAATCATATAAGGCTATCAGCTTCAAAGGATGAATTCATTATCAGTACACGACTTGATAATGACGATGCTTTGCACAAAGATTTTATTCAAACTATACAAAACAATTTCAAACACCAAAATAAATGTATTGTTGATTTCCCCAAGGGTATCTGTATGGAGGTTGAACCACAGGTTAAACTTTCGCACAGAAATATGAAATATAACGCTTTCCTCAGCCTGATAGAGAAAAGAGAAAACTTCCAAACAATTATGTACTATTTCCAGCATCATAAATGGAAGAAATCAGGAGCAGAATATCTTAGCATTAAAAATGGTAGATATTGGCTGCAAACAGTCCATGCCAGGAATGTTCTGAATACTTTTAAAGGACAATTTGCCAGCAATAATATTGTACTACTGGAAAACTTTGGTATCAGTTTACCTCAAAATTACCATACATTTAGTTTTTTCGAAAAAACAGCGTATTTTTTCAAAACAATTCTATCTAAAATCAAACAAAGGATAACATTCTGATTCAGCGTTAACGCAAATTTTTTTGAGAAGAATAAAAAAAACTGTAAATTGCAGCTAGCTCGTTATCAGTATTTTAAACAAATAAGTACTTTTTTAATGTTTCATCAAAACTTCCTAATAATGATTCGCAGAATATTTACACTTTCATGTATTATCCTTCTGTCGGTTTTTGTAATCTCATGTAATAAAGATGATGACAATAACACAGACGATAATAACAATAATACAACTACTGAAGTAGTTAAAGATTACTCGGGCTCTGCTTCATATGGCGACCTGGTTACCTTTTCAATAAACCAGACCAACAGCACATACTCAGTT